>JBAXGS010000001.1:0-29784 GCA_037139275.1 bacterium
ATCATAATACGCAATGCCCGACTTAAACGTATATGGACTATACGCAGAATCGTTTCCAGGGACGGTGCCTGCATCGGTTGTCATTTTTTTTGATTGATGAACTGTTCCCGCAATATGCGTATCGGTACTACTGGTAGGAGCCCCACACCGTATCATGGCGCCTTGCTCCTCAGGAGAACGATGAGCATTTACATGACTCAGTTCATCTGAAACATAATATGCTCGATAGGGCAAAAACTCTCCAGAATGAACATAGGCAGATGATTCTGGATCAGTCGTCGTAATACCAAGCATAACATGACTATGGTACACTGCTGGCGTTCCGCGTGTAACATCAAGACGCCCTGACGTTACTGATTGTTGCGCCACAGAACCATCATATTCTGTTGCTGTTTCTGTATAATACGCATCATCAAACACCAGATGGTTGCGGTCTATCGCATGCATCGTTTGATGACCAAACTGCAATCCTATTTCTGCATTCACTCTCCATCCATTGTATCGCCAATCAACCATGCATCCCACCGTTGCGAGTCGTGCACTTGCATCTACTTCAAATTCAACAGTCAATTCTGGTGCTTTTACATACACAAGATACGGTTCGGCATACAAAGAAAATCCATCAAGGCCGGAGGCGTGTGATATCATTGCACGCAGCGCAAACAAATCACGATCAGCTGAGTAGCCTCGCTGAATTGTGGCAGGATCATTTAAAAATTCATCACGATCAAGTCGCCGCGCGCGAAGTTCTTTGCGAGTATGATCTGGTCCCTGCGAATGACTCTTCCATTTTGAATAATATGCTTGAATTGCGCACTGTGCAGGATCACCACAGGTGAGGGTCAAACCAGGAGACCGCTGTGTTGTATTTCCTACATCGCCCTCTTCCTTCCAGCCAAGCATGTCAACAGCACCACCGTAGTAATCACCCAGAGCAAGTCCTCGGCCTATCAAAAAAGGAAAGTACCCTATACGAAACGCTGTTTTAACCGTAAGTGGTAAAAATTTGTCGAGCTTCACATCAACATACCCATCCTCAAGATACGCAAGCGTCACCGTACTATCATGCTGATGATCGCCAATCTCTGACTTGCGAATATAATTTTTTGAATGGAATGCTATAGGCTCAAGAACAATCGGCGTATACACATCATAATTATCAGTGACGTTAAATGAAGTAATTCGGATCCGTGCATCAATAACCGATTCTCCATGCGTACGACGACCAAAACTACTTTCAATATCAAGATTGAACTTTGCGCGCTGAAACGTATATTTATCAAAGTAATCAGAGCGGAATACCAGCGGAGAGGTAAAATTAAATGTTTCGTGCCGCACCCGACCACCCAGTGTCATATCAACATCATAACTGGATAAAAATAAAGAACTTTTTTTTACTTGCTCAAGCACACTTTTTTGCAGTAACAACGGTTCTTGATCAACTGCTGCCATAGCGGTAAGCCCCATACCCCAGGCCAGTATAGCTGCAAACATTATTATTCTCTGATATGTCATACCATTCCCTCTTTCAGCGCATTGTGACCGAATGAAAGAGGATGCTAATATAATAAAAATCAACGACTCAATGGTTTAATAAAGAATTAACGATCACCAAAAAGCAGTCGTCAAAAGGGAGGAAAAACAAATTCAGTAAATGATCGACAAAAAGAGTCATGTAATGCCAATACTGCGCGTATGCACTCCTCCCTTACACTGTAGAGTTAGACGACTACAACGGATACAAGGATCATTATGAATCGTACATTACAAAACTGCCTGCTCTTCTTCTCTGCCACTTTCATTTCAAGCGCTCTCTCTGCAACCATTTCTTGGGAACTCACCGATACAGGAGCACTCGGAACTGACTCCACAAAAACATATGCGTACACCCCAGCATCGCCAATAAATTATGAAGCATTTTCAGGACCACTAAAATGCGCTGATACAGAAACAAGCATTGAATGGATAGCAACTATTCACGCGACACCCTATCGCGACCTCGGAGAATTTTTCTGGAAAGCAGGAGATGTTGAATGGAGCTATAATCCACTGACCCGTGAATGGGGTGTTATTAATAATACACTCGTATGGTTTCATAGTGTTGACTTTGATGCAACCAATATTACCCACACCAAACATACATGGTCCCATAATGCAAAACACGATACCTGGATATTTAAACCATTAGACCCTCTGGGGGAATTTTCTCACTACTGGCAACACACTATAAATAGAAAATCTGTTGGCGACACCGATTATCCTTTTTTTTCAGAAAAGTGGGGCTATAATAAAAGTACTAATGAATGGACCAATGTCACCCGTAATCAAGTAGTGCAAGATAACAACTGGCAATTCGATCAAGAAACCATGAGGTGGACGCGCGTTGGGACCAACGAAGTATGGGAGTGTAATCCACTCCTCGAAACTTTTACCTTAATTGGAGACGGCGTTGCACGTAACAGATGGCGACATCTTGATAAAAATATATGGCTTGAAGAAGCAGAAGGTATTGAATGGGAATATCTGCAACCAGAAGGGGATGATCAGCTGAGCATGTGGCAAAGTAGAGTAGTAAAGCGCAACTGGATTTTTGATACAGAAACACAGCAATGGATAACCAATACCCCCGGCCAGCCCTCCAGATACTTTCCTCCGCTGGTTCCACCAGTCTTTGCCACCCAAGTGGAACATATCGTTGATCTGTACAACGAGCTGAGCGCTCAAGTAATATCGCCGACAGTCAGCAGTGAATGCATACTTAATGATGGAATACACACCGCACGATTTTATAGCGATAACTCATTTGATCTTTCAATACCAGCACTCTCTGCAAGTATTGGCGGAGGGCCACACTATGGATACACCGAAAATTTTGAAACATCATTTGGTGAAAAATGGCACAAAGAATCATCCCTCTCTCCTCTTGATGATACCTCGTATACTAACGTAAGCAACACAGTAACAGTTCGCTACAAAGTCGCGCATAATTCCTCAGTAGGCTACTGGTATATCACGGGAACATATTTTCGATGGCACTACAATCCAGATACTAATCTCTGGCTTGATACCATCCTTGGCATAGAATTTACATTCGATCTTGATACGCTCACATGGACCAATACGGCAACCGGCACAGAATGGCAGTATCTCTTTAATCATGATCTCAATGCATGGGTCTGGAGAAATACTACCGCAGAAGAAGACTGGGTTCTTGAAGAACAAACTGCTGCAACAAAAGGCGGGGGCGGCACTCCTAAATTTCCTGTATGGAAGAATACTAGTAACAATCGTCGATGGTATCCCTTTGGACGATACGACACAGAACTTCAAACCCCAATATTTCTGGAAACTACTGATGAGTTAGATTTTACAAATCAACATCCTTGGGAGTACAATCCGACAGATCATCTGTGGTATGCAGCAGATAATCTGAGCGGTGAAGGCCTTGAGCTCTTCCCTTGCGTCCCCGGAAATCTTGCAGGGTGCATCGAAACTCTTAAAAAAATTGGCTTGGCAGATACCACTTCAACATCTCCGCTGAGTACCGCACTAGGAATCATCAATCGAAATACAGAAGCGCAATCAGAGTTGGCGGATCTTGCCACGTCACTCGACACGAGCATTGCAAATGCTACCAGCCCCATAGCACTCTACGATGCGCTACTTCCTCAATTACCGGCAACTAAACATTTTGCAGAAAAAAACTTATTACTCTGGAATGAATATACTCGCTTGACTAATCCATTAGGCGAAACAGGATCATATTTTGAACCTACTATCGATGTAGGATTTACCTCTTGGAATCCCACAACATGGAAATTTGACACCGCAGGAAAGGGAGCAATTACATTTGAACTTGCCCGTCCAATTGGCTGTAAAATTGGATTTGCTCCTGAACCAACAAATGATAATAGCGCAACGTATACACTCAAGATTTACTTAGAACAATCAAGCTACGCTAGCCAAGAATTTCCTGATGACTCTGATTTTACCGCCTACTACACGGTGTATATTGTGACACTTTTCAAGGGAGAAACTCAACTCTCAGAGCAAGGCCGTCCTTTTATCATCATCGGAAAGCATTACCCCGATGCGCAAAAAATATGGTGCACCTACGATAATGGTCATATTAAAGTGGGTGTTGGCGATCCATTAACCGCTGTATTAAAAGAAAATGGAATCGCTCTTCTTTTTGATTACCAGCTCGACGATGGCGACACTCCGAGTAGTATCAATTATTTTTCATTCGCCGATTCATATTCATGGGTTGGTAGTGTAGATATTAATACATTCATGACCTATCACAACACAGGGCCGATTCACTCAATACAAGTACATAACTACGATCTTTTCTCAACGCAAGTAGACGCAGTAGATATTGCAAACAACTGCCAAGATTATGTCAATCTTGCTCCATTGGAATTACAATGGTTGCACCTCAAAACGGAACTCAATGCTCTGACAACATATGGACTAACCTATCGAGACAAAAGTGAGTTGTCAGAAAAACTCTTTGGCGATCTTTTGGCCAGAAGAACAATTGCGCCTCCCAGTGGGCTGAGTACACGTTCGCAAACATATACTGATTATGTTTTTTCTGGACTCTTATTTGGCACTGAAACGCTTAAAGTTTTTACGGATTATGCGACACAAAAATTATATAGGTATGATGATAGTATTACCGCACTTCTCACCGCAAGCACACGACCACTCAGTAGTGACGATAAACAAGAGCTCTTTGATGTTGCAAGTGCAGCTATTTTAGAATTTATTCTTTTTGCTCAAAATGATGCGTTTACTGCATTAAATAATGATATGGATGAGCTCAGCAATACGAATAAAAATGATGACTTCCTGCCCTATAAAGCATTTATAAAAGAAGAAAATGATATTCTGCAAAATATGAGCGCAGGGCTTGAAATACTTGGTCCGCCAATGCTTCAACGTTTTTTTGCTGAAATTCCGGTTACCGTTGGAGAACCAGACCTTGACCCAGGACTTGCCACACTTGAAGAACTGATTGCTGCAGAAGCACAAGCAAAGCTTGATACGATGCATGCACTCATACAAAGAATTGTTGATGGCATCTCAACACCATTTTCTGCACTCACTGGAATGGCAATGCTCTTTTTAATAGATAGCAACTTTGATAACATTCGTCTGACTATAAATGACTATCTTACTGCAAAAGGATACACTACCTTTCACCTCGTGTCAGAACCAGGCTCCACACTCAGAAATCATACCTATCTGTACACATTATTTACCCAGATACTCAAAGACCTTGAGCCTCTTCTTAAAACAACCGGTAATACATTTGCTCCCCCGTTTCAAGGAGATCCAAACGCACCGCAACTCAGCAGTGAGACGATCTATGTAGCTCAAACTGTTACTCCCACAAATACCACAACAGTCAGTGATCAACAAAAAAATCTAGATAATGGATCTTCTGATTATCCCAAAAATACCTCCGTACTCACGCCGACCAATGCAGCAACAAGAGCTACCATCAGAGAAATTCTTGCTTCAGATGTGCCCAAAACAGAAGTCTACTCTCGCATCTACATTAAAGATGCACTCATTGCGCTCGGAAATGGTAACTTCACGAAAGAATCCCGTCGCGCACTCTCGCTCTTTGGTTCAGCAGATATAACACCTGAAGGGAACTGTATGATAACTCTCAATAGCGACATTCTTATTTCTGGACCAAACTTCCTTCATCCCTCAAATAGCTTTGGGTATGATAAAAATAATGCCACACGTTGTATTCCTGCAATTCCTGCATCACGTCGCGGTCACCATGAAATTATTTTTTATTCACCAGTCGAACGCACCATTACTATTGCAAGCGAAACTGAATTAGATCTTACTGCGTTTGCGCAGGGGCTGGTTCTCAATGGTCAACGTATTACTTTTGCGGGCAAAGTCAAACTTGTATTTGAGCCAAATACGCGCTTGCGGCTTCCGTATACCCCGCAAAATAAGCGTGATTATTGTTTAACGGTAGCATTTAAAGATGAGGCAGAACTTATCTTTGAAGGTATTGAAAATTATGATATCAGTTCGTGGACTGATGCATTAAATGGACCTGATTTAGTTCGATCAAAAATACTAGGCTGCGGCGTTTTAGAATTTTCAGGACATGCACAAGCAAAAATTTTAAAATCTGCACTGGTAGGCATTGAAGCTGACTATACCTCAAATATCACAAACATTGAGATAAAACTTGCTGACAGCAGTAAGTGGCTTATGGGCACCAGTACCATTTCTGGTGGTGGTCTTCAAGTGGGTAATATTCAAGATGGTGGGAGTAATAACCTCGATGAAGATATGTATCCCAATAATACTACGCACCCTCGGTATGGCTCCCTCGATGATCCATTTATACCTCGCACAACACAGATCGACTTCTCGCTTACCCTTGCAGGAACCAATGCACAATTTTATATAGGACGAGGAGCCTTTGTTGGATTTGGCGCAGGAACTATTAATAAAGAAGGAATAATAAATGGCACAGAAACAACCACTCCATGGTCACTCCAGTCGCTGTACAACATGGGCGGCATTTCGTTCAACTTTTTAAACGGTACCTTCTGGCATCAAAATATTGCAGAAGGATCAAGCAGTGATGCCTCACTGCTTGCAATTGGACCACAAAAAGGAAGATCGCTGTATAAACTTATTATGAACAAAAAGAAGAACACTCTTATTCGAGGAGGTGGAAACGTTATGTTTATTCGCACCAATTATACACTCCCTCAAGAGATCTCCGTATTACATACTATCCAGCCCTTGATCGGAGATATGACCGATAGCGGCAAATATTCACTGCTTGCGCCGCCACCAGTTATTATGCTGAGACAAGAAATAGATGCTGATCACCCTGGTTACAAAAAATATGGTAATGCTTTTATTCTTGAAACACCGACCACCTATCTTCTGAGTGGTCCGTCTGATGATTTTTTCCGTGCAATCACCCTTCAAAACCTATCAAATAATGGAAAATATGCGCTTGCATACAACCAAGAAAGCCAAAATAAGTTTACGTTGATTGATAGCGCAGGAATAGTTCTCACAAGCCCAATAAAACTGCGACAAGTTAAAGACCAAAGTAATAAGCGCATAACACCTAAAAACGTTACCTCAGAAGGCATTGTACGCTCCAATACAACCACTGCGCGCCCGCTGCGGCTGATTAAACCAAAAGCGTAGGCCGTGTCCGAGAATTATATACAAAGCTGAACTTCTCTGGACCTCACCGTCTTTACTGACTGCCCGCCAAAGCTATTACGCGAAGGCCGGGAGGCCGCGATGACGCATGGTGCACGTTCGTATCTTTTGACAGTTAAAGGCTTAGATTCGCGTAATTTCGGACTATTATTTGATATTGATTTCTCAGACACGGCCTTAATCGAAATCAAGATTTTAAACTCATTCAAGACTCTATTTCATGCACATGCTGCAGATATCAAAAAGAATATGGTGCATATGCTAAAAAACATATACACCATATAAACACCAAAGGGAAATCAATAAAGATTACGCGGCATTATTTATTTCGTCGGAAACTTCAGGTTCTGCTTGGATGGCAGAAATATTAAGATTACTTGTATTCACAACCTTACCTGAAATATCCCCACCAAAACTAACTACGGGCGTAAAAACACTAATCAACAAGGCTTGTAATAGAAAATTGCTGTATTTCTTGATAGTCATATACTATTCCTTTCTCTCTGGTACCTTAAATTTTCTGCTAATCGGATCACGTTCAGCTTCAGGCAGCGGCCATTTAAATTCCAAAACAATATCAGGATTATTCTTCATCTCCTCAAGAACAGTAGCAGAAAGTGTAGGGAGCATAAAATAATTTACTATAACCTCCCGCGGGTCAGTTGAAGAATGACTAAGTGTTTTTACTGGTTGCCGCCCCGGCCATATATGCTCATACCACCCTTGTCGCACCATCTGAATAACATCTGGAACCACTCGTAGTTGATTTTTGCGCCGTATTAGAAAAGCTGCCCCATTACTAAGGCCATCATCTTCGTTACTACTAAGTACCATGCGTTTAGGGTATGCCTGGCTGCAGCGATACACCAAATGAGGTTCCCATTCAGTCGGAATCCAAGCACTTGAAACTATATAGCACTGTGCAATATTTTGACTCACACAGGTAAGCAGCTCTTCTTTGCTTGATACTTGCTGCACAACAGGAACAAAGCCTATGCGAATCAAATCAGCCACCGCTCCCTCAACATCTAATTTAAGTAATGCTGCTGCTTCGTTCCCCCACGCCGCAAGATCATATGGAATCAATATCTTAGAAGACACCGGCAACAAAAACCTCAGCGGCTCCTGAAGCCCTTCATGCAAAAAAGGCTGTGGTGTTATATCAAGACCTCGAACCCCAGACATCCAGCCTCCGGGCCGCTCAAATGAATCAATAATTCCAAGGTCAAGTGCCTCATTATTCGGCATACCAAAAAATGTAGTAGGAAATGGACTAATCTCTTTATACACATCACGGAGTGCCAGTGTTATATCGCGGCCAATAGCCACTACCCAATTACACTGCGCCTTACTAAGCGCCTCTTTTACTGTTTCTCGTTTTTCATCATGAAGCAACATCCATTGCGGTTGATATGCTTCTCCCCCACGCAAATCATTAATGCTTTGAAACGCTTTCACAAGCTCCATTGCATATTTTTTATGACTCACACGTGTTTCATAGCCCATGATATACACGTGACATATAGGCGGTTTAGATACAGACATTTGGTATCCTTTTTTAATAATGAAACTCTGGCTTCCCCCAAACCTTTATTACTTTCAACAACGCATACGAATAACATCGCGCACGCAGTTGAAAGTCTATGCCGATCTTACTAAAAGTCAAATTTTGAAATGTGAAAACAAAAAAACTCATTATTTAATGCTACTTTATTGCTCAATACACTGAGCTAGAGCATCACTTAAAAAGATACGCTGCGCGCAAAAACTAGGTACCCCCGAGCGACACACAGCCGAAGGCATCAATCACCACCATCTCTTCTGCTGCAAGCCCCTCAAGAATTGTAGTGAATGTTACCTCACCAATTTCTCGTTTAATATCATGGATAACAATTTCACGTAAAACATCTACTGATCGCGGGAGAGACACAAGGGTAAGCGCCCGCAAAATACTGCCCCTTACTTGTCTATCTGAGCCTTCAAAGCGAGACTGGGTTGTATGATGCTTACTTTTTCGACTTGGATTACCATGTTCTTTTTTAAGCATCACCCCATAATCCATTAATGCATAATACCACTGACGAGGATTTTCCTGATCAACGGTTGATCTAATTAATGGCTCTAGATCACGGTCATGCACCTGGGTAGAATCCTTAAAAAAGAACTCTATGTAGACTGATCGAATATTAGTCTCAATAAAAACAGTTGGTTCATTATATGCAAAAGCAAGAATGGATGATGCGGTTGCTTTACCAATTCCCGGAAGCGCATTGAGTGCTGCCAGGTCACGCGGAATGATTCCCTGATGAGTACGAACAATCTCTTGTGCCGCTTGGTGTAAAAATTTTGCACGCCGATTATAACCCAGACCCTGCCATACGGTTAAAACATCTGCAAGGGATGCTGCGGCGAGTGCATTAATAGTTGGAAAGGCGTTAATAAACTGCTCAAATTTTACCACAACCCGCTGGGTCTGCGTTTGCTGTAACATCACTTCCGATATAAAGACATAATAAGGATTTTCAACATCACGCCATGCAAATACACGCTTATGCTGCCTGTAGTATGTCTTAATCGTTTCAACAAAGGTAATAAGCTTCTTATCCATATACCACCACATAATAAGGAGATGCAAAGCACAATACTTTTCGATATACTTCTTTGCAGGTATCACTATTTTTCGTTTTTCAGGAATGTTTTATGAACGGCATTATAATTCTTTACTACAAATATGTAACCATCGATAATCCCACAGAAATAATGGCGTGGATTCGGCTTCTCTGCACAAAACTCAATCTCAAGGGACGGATTCTTATTAGCACTGAAGGCATTAATGGCACACTTGGTGGTATGCCCCAAGAAATTGAAGAATTCAAGAAAATATTTTTAACCCACCCGCTATTTGGTGATACCGACATCAAAGAAAGTCCTGGCTCGGCCAATGATTTCCCGCGGCTTATGGTCAAAGTAAAAAAAGAAATTGTCGGCATGGGAATTGCCCCCGAAGCATTAACTGTCAAAGATACCGGGACGCATCTGACTCCAGAAGAAACTCACGCACTGATTGCAAACAATAAAGATCTGATTATTCTTGATACACGCAACGATTACGAATCACGTATTGGCAAATTTGTAGAAGCGGTGATTCCACCACTCAAGACATTCCGCGATTTTCCTCAATACATTGAAGACAATTTAGAATCATTTAAAGACAAAGAAGTACTTATGTACTGCACTGGCGGCGTCCGCTGCGAGCGAGCAACCGCACTTCTTAATGTAAAAAAAGTAGCAAAACAAGTGTACCAAATAAATGGTGGCATCTGCCGCTATGTAGAAAAATACCCTGACGGATTTTTCCGTGGCAAAAATTATGTGTTTGATGATCGCATTGCGCTTCCCGTCAATAACGATATTTTGACGGATTGTGATGTGTGCCATAACCCCGCAGACACGTACACCAACTGTATGAATACACAGTGTAATGTGCAATTTGTTGCGTGCATGGACTGCCGTGCACAATTTGATTACACCTGCTCGCAAGAATGCCATGATGCTATTATTGCAGGAACGGTAAAGCCACGCAAAAATAAAGTAGGTGTTATTGCATCTATGCACCACTCACAGTAATTTAAAACATGTCCCCGCAGCATTAAGAGGGACTTATTATGATAACAAAACATATTATTGCACTTATGTGCATCACAATCATCGGCATACAATATGCACAGCCTAGTTCGCCACCTTATAGCGTTGAAATACGCACAGAGGAGGAGTCCATTGCTCAAAACCAAAAAGCAAAAGAATTGCTCGCATTTATTTTCATAGACATTGACCCTGCTGCAAGATTAACCGAGCCGGAAATCTATGCTGCGGTCTGGAGGCACATTGATTCTATACTTGGCACCTGGTACCATCAGATTACCAAGACGAAACCAGATAGCACGCTTACACAGCGCAATGAACAAGTAATGTTTTTTATTATCAACGCACTTATATTGCATGCACACGATACAGTAGAACAAGCAATGGCAAGGGGCACAGATGTTGATTGTAATAATATTGATATCAAATACTACAAAGCAACAATAAACTTATTTCTCCGTGTTATGTATCAAACAATTATGATTAAAAAAAGAACAAGGCATAGAAGACATTACCGAGTCAGAGCCGAAGCATACAAGCACCACATATGCCGCTTAGAATGGATACTTTGCAACATGATCGATGATCTGCGCCCATCAGATTACGATACAACTGAAACCAGTAGTGAGAGCACTGATGAGTGCGGTAAAATAAGGCCTGTTTCTTTTGGATTTGAATCACAACTGCAGCGTTTGATAAAAAATTTTCCCGAATACGATTTTAGAACAATACTTTCTAAATATTATAACGATGGCATGGATAGTGAAGATCCTGTGCTTAAAGCAATTCCAGTATTTCCTGATGCAGTACCTTTTACCATGGCATAAGATGGCTGCTAAGGCCGCGTCCTTTGTTGAACTAAATCATGCGGCGGCCCTGCTGCTAAACCGCAACCGTGGTATTTTTAAATTATCTACTGACTACCGATTGTGATAAATCCTCTTGTGCCTTGGCAGCCGCAATCGCCCTTGCAAATTCTTTATTCAATTGCTCCACGCCACCTTTTTTGCGCATCAAACGGGTAATAAGTGGTTTTGCTCCCAGACTCATTATAGGCAACCATACTAACGATATAAAATTTCTCATGTTCCGCATATTTCCCGTAGTATCAGGCTTCATCTGACCCTGCTCATATGCATAATATGCATCATAGCCAGCCTTAAGTATTTTTTGAATAGCAAAAAAATAGAGCATAAATACAATAAAAGACCCTATTGTTTGAGTACAGAGACCAACAACCTCAGCTTTCTTACGATGACGACGCACGCTTTCCCAACTTACCACACCCATTCTCTTTTTAAACTCAGGGTCTTGCAGCAATGCGTACAATACATCTGCATGTTTTGCATGTAGCTCGTGCATTTTTTTGCGTTTAAGGGCACCAGGAATACTAGCAGCGTATGCAACCATTGCAGGTGTCGCTAAAATACCCACTTGCTGGGCAAATGCTTTATCATCATTAGAACTAGCAGTAAAAGCACCATTTGTAGCAATGGCCCATATTACACTTGTTACTGCGCCACCTGTTGCCGCCAGCGGAATTACTTTTCCTTCTGCCGCTGCAGCAGCTAGTTGTTTCTTTTTAAACTCTTCAGCCGATTTAGCGGCAAGTGACCGTCCCTCAAGATTACGGCTTACCGTATGCATCCAGCTTGGTGTAGCAAATACGGCGCACTCAACTACAGAAGAGGTCCAGAACGCCATTACAGCACAGTAAATAATTCTTGCACATATTTGCAGCTTTCTCATCTTCATAAACTAACCATGCATACTGGCTCGGCATCTACTGCCACAACAGATTCATTCTTGTGCTTTTTTTTCGCCTCAGCCGCTGCAATTGCTTTTGCAAATTCTTTATTCAATTGCTCCACGCCACCTTTTTTACGGATTAAACGTGCAATAAGTGGCTTTGCTCCCAGGCTAATAAGAAGCGGCAGTAGCGCACAACCACTGATTGTCAGAATACCATAAAGATGTCCATCTCCTGTATGATGACCCTTATGCTCAGCATTACTAGCTAAAACCACCATTACGAAAAAGGCTAAAACAGAGCCAATAGTCTGTACTGAGAGTCCAATTGCCTCAGCTTTCTTACGGCGGCGTCGAACACTTTCCCAACTCTCCACACCCATTTTCTTTTTAAACTCAGAGTTTTGCAATAACGCATACAGTACATCTGCATGTTTTGCATGTAGCTCATGCATTTTTTTGCGCTTAAGCGCACCGGGAATATTTGCAGCATATACAGCAGCAGAAGCAACCATTCCTCCACCTATAATAAGTGGTTCCAACAAACGGTATTTATGGCTCGTATTAGAAGTATAGACATTAATACCTTCCTTGACACCCATCCCAGTCATTGCCACTGCACCTGTTGCTGCCAGCGGAACTACTTTTCCTTCTGCAACCGCAGCTGCTAATTGTTTCTTTTTAAAATCTTCAGCTGATGTGGCAGTAAGTGACCGCCCCTCAAGATTACGGCTTGCCGTGTGCATCCAGCTTGGTGTAGCAAATACGGCGCACTGTACTGATGGCACTACAGATAACAAAAACATCACATACATATAAAATTTCATACACCCTCATGGATTTTCATAAAAATTACGTGTCGCAAAAAACCCCAATCACGCAGACGACTAGCAGCTGATTAGCAATGTTTATACTACTATATTACCAAATATACTAAAGCAAATACTATATTTTAAAACTTTAACTATTTATAAGAAAAGCCCTTCTTACCTCTCTAAAAAAAGCGAGAGGAAATATATATTTCCTCTCGCTTCATAAGTCATATATCTAAAAATACCGATTCAGTCACGGCGCAGACTATTCTTCTTCTTGTTGATGAGTAAAAATTGTTATGCGATCGCCTACAGCCCAGCCATGAAAGGTATCAGTAACAAATCCACAATCAAGCCCTGCGTAAATCTCTTTCATATCTTTACGATCACGCTGTAATGTGGTTACTTTGCCGCTACCAATCTCTTCACGAGCACGAATACACACAACCTTGTCACCAACCTTCAATATGCCTTCTTTAATCATACAACCGGCAATGACCTTGTGGCCTTTGATTGGGAATATCTTGAGCACTTCTGCCTTACCTGCTTCAACCAGATGAACAATCTTGCAACGCTCTGTTTTAATAAGCGCTTCAACTTGCTCAAACAGATGATAAATAATCTCATGAAGGACAATTTCAACACGTTTTTCTTTAGCCATCAATTGTGCATTTTTATCCGCACGAACATGAAGTCCAAATAAACGCGCGCCAGTATCTGCAGCTCGAATCACATCATTTTCAGTAATCGGTCCTACTTCGCATGACAGCAGCTCAACACGGATCGATTTATTCTTAGCATGTTGCTCCATCTTGTTTACTGCATCAATAATCGCTTGGCATGACCCTTGCATATCTGCTTTAAACATAAGCCGAATGCCCGGCATGTCTGCCGCTTGCGTTTGAAGCGATGCGCTCGCCATAGAAATTGGCTTACGTGTATGCGTTTCTGCTCGCGCATCTTGATATTGAGCAGCAGTCACCACTTCCAAATAATCGCCAAGCCCGTGCGTTTCATCAAATCCAATAACTTGTACCGGAATCGATGGTCCCGCTTCATCAATACATTCACTATAACTATCAATCAGCAACCGAACTTTACCGGTTGTTTGTCCACAAATAAAATGATCACCTCTTCGAAGTGTTCCTTCTCTGCAGATCACCGTAACGGCAAGGCCGTGTCCTTTTAATTGACGTGTTTCAAGAACAAATGCTCGTGCTGGCACAACCTTTGATGTTTTAAGATCAAGCATATCCGCCACAAGTCCAATCATATCAAGCAAATCGCTTACACCTTGACCTGTTTTTGCAGAAATTTGCACGCACACTGTTTCACCACCCCATTCTTCTGGCGTCAAGCCATGCTGGGCAAGTTGTGTGCGTAGTGTTTCCAATTGAGATTCTGAAGAAAGACGATCAATTTTATTAATCGCCACAATAATAGGCACTTCCGCTTGCTGAGCAAGCTTAATAGCCTCAACAGTTTGCGGCTTAATACCGTCATTAACTGCCACAATAATAATTGCAATATCAGTAACACGAGTTCCTCGCGTACGCATCGCAGAAAACGCTTCGTGACCAGGTGTATCCAAAAAGATAGCACTGCGACCACCGGTTTTCACTTCATAAGCGCTCAGATGCTGCGTAATGCCACCTTTTTCTTTTGCAACCACATTAGTCTTGCGTAAATAATCAAGCAGCGTAGTTTTACCATGATCCACGTGCCCCATCACTACCACAACAGGAAGCCGCTGTTCATACGTTTTATCAGTAGGTGCTTGCGCTTTTTTATCAGCAGCCATTAACAGCGAAGTAGCTTCACCCTTCACCGGAGTGTTTACTTCTAATTCAATGGTAAATACTCCACAGAGCATTTTCATATCATCAACAGAAAGTGTCGCATGGATATTTTTTGCAATCCCATTTTTCAGCAAAACAAAAATAACTTCACTCACCGCTTTTCTCAGAAGCACAGCAGCATCAACAAGCAGTAAATCTCCTGCTATAGCCACTTTAGCAACAAGTGGTGGCGTAATGAGTGTTTCACGATTTGCGCGTGTTTGCTGTTGAACTTGTACTGACTCAACTTCTTCGTCATGCAAATCTTTTGTTTTTGCGGTACGTTTTTTAGATTGCGGAGTCTTTTTAGTCGATGCTTTTTTTTCAAGTAATGTTGTTGGTGCCGGGACCACATCACGTGATATTCCTGCTCCAGCTGGCCGCTTCCACGGCCCTTTCTTGTCATCACCAGCAGCATCAGGACGCGCATCACCACTTCCCATTGGACGCGGAGTCCGCGCATAAGGCGCTGCAGGCCGATCGCTCGCAGTACTACCTGCTGGACGAGGTCCACGCGGCGGCGCTCCTTCTGCTCCCGCAGGGCGAGGCCCACGAGGACGAGCATAATTTCTATTGCCCCCAATAGTACGATTCAATAATGCTTCCATGTCCGCATTTAATTCAGACATATGATCAGTAACTTGATGTCCATTTTGCTTCAGGGTTTCAACAACATCCTTGCTCGATAGATTCTGCGCTTTGGCATACTCAATAATACGCATACTGGGCGTTTACTCCTTTAACTGTTCAGCATCGCTATCAATGACAGCAGCGCTCTCTTTTTCTTGTACAACACCAAAACTCTCTGTTTCGGTATTTTTCTGCGACGTATCCTCTTGCAATTGCACATGCAAACCGGTCAAACGAGAAACTAAGGCGATGTTTTGTCCTTGTTTGCCAATTGCAAAAGAGCGTTGATCTTGAGCAAGCCATACTGTTGCACGACCATGAACTTCATCAACAAAAACTCGATCGATTTCTGCTGGCTTTAATGCGGTCGCAACTAATTGCTCGAGATCTTCGGTGTATTCAATAAGATCGACTTTTTCTTGGCCAAGTTCTTTCAGGATGGGACGAATGCGGACACCGCCAACACCCACGCATGTTCCCACTGGATCAATGTCGGTGCTGTTTGATGCAACAACCACTTTTGATTTATAACCAGGAACGCGTACCACTTGCTTTACTTCAACAACTTTTTCAAAAATTTCTGGGATTTCAAGTTCAAGCAACTTCTGCACAAACAAACTTGAGGCGCGATCAAGCACCAACTGATGGTCGCCGCGTGCAGCAACAAGCACTTCTTTCAGCAATGCTCTCACAGGATAACCAATACGCAAGTTCTCTTCAGGGATAGTACATGACTTTGGAAGAAACGCCATCGTTTCGCCCATTTTAACCACAAAGCCAGCACGCTCACGCTTATGAACTCTACCGTTAACAATAGTGCCTTCTTTATCTTTAAATTCATCATATACCGCTTGCTGCTCAAGCGCGCGAATGCCGTGAGCAATAAATTGACGAGCTGCAGACATTTCAATGCGCCCGATTGTTTGGTCAAACGTCTCAAACACAGTACCACCAAGAGTTGCCGCATCATCAATCATTTTTGCTTTGCGGAGCGAAATCTCTGTAGCGCTTGTTGGACTACCTGCAACCACATGGCGCTGGACAAGAACTTCAACTACATTTGTTTTTGTGTTGTAGCGAGTCTGAAATACTAATTCAGGAAATTTTTTATGATAAGCCATGGCAACGCCATCTCGAATTACCGCAATGACTTTTTCTCGGTCAAGGCTCCGCTCATCAATTAATGATTCAATGACTTCAGCAAGATTCACGATATAGACTCCAATATGCTTAAAAGAAAAATCCAGGGCAGCAAGCAAAACCCTGGAGGCTTGATACTATTGTACTTTGGTATGAGTATCATTCTACCTGTTTTGCTGAGAAAGTGAAGTAACCAAGATATTTAGTTTTTTAGCCAGCCTTCTTATTACTTATTTATATATGATTATAGTATTAATAATAATAAGGGAAGTCAAAATTGTGGATAAGTCGGCTCTCAGGGGCAGAAAAGCCTTTTGCAGTAAATATTTCTCGCCAGGCTCAAAATGTGGATAACTTGTGGATTCGTGTGGATAACTTGTGGATAACTTGTTCAGGCCGCTCGAATAAAGGCTCTGGGAGCTAGTTTTGAATCGGTGATGCCTCGATTTGCCTTGCTGGAGGCTTAATCCAAGCGCAATCAACAATGAATCCACAGCGAATCCACAAGTTATCCACAGAGTTATCCACAATGGAATTCAGTTTGTTGTGATATTACAACCTCGACAAAGTTCTCATTTCGATTTGTATTGTTCCTTATGGATTTGCTGCCAAAAATGCTTTGAGTCGCATAATATCATTTTTGACGGTGTTTATGGCTTGTCTATTTCTCAGCAAATAGGATGGATGGTAGGTAGGCATTATGGCAAAGTATTCTGTTTGTGTAATTTGACCGCGCAATTGAGAA
Source organism: bacterium (assembly GCA_037139275.1). Taxonomy (GTDB): domain Bacteria; phylum Babelota; class Babeliae; order Babelales; family JAUPTZ01; genus JAUPTZ01. Next base: position 17,787 of record JBAXGS010000001.1, read on the forward strand.
ATAGGGGGTGAGGAGGGGAAAAAGAGTGTTGTTGCGGTTGCACCCAGAGTACAAATGGCGCGTGGTTTAAGGTATGCAATTTCTTTAAGCAAAATGAGCGAGCTACAGGTGTTTCGTTCTTCTGCTGTAGGTGGTCTATTGAGTGGCGGGCGGCATTTTGTGGTATTTGATATGTACACATGTGCAGGATCACAGCCGATTTCTGTAAGAATAGTCCGCAGCAATCGGCCTGAGCGGCCGATAAAAGGAGTTCCTTGTTCGTCTTCATCTTTGCCGGGAGCTTCTCCAATAAAAAAGAGTTGGGCGTTTTCTGGGCCGACTCCAAAAACAACCTGTGTGCGTCCTTGTATGGCAAGGGGGCATTGGGTGCAGGCAGTGTATTGCTTCTTAAGACTTGCAAGCGATTGTGGGCTGTTTTGGGCGTAGAGATCTTTGAGTTGCGTTGCAAGTGCCGGGTTAAGCCTCAGCGTCATAGACTATCCTTTCTGTCTGTGTGATGCAGGATAGTCTATCAAAGGCGTCTTAAAAGATGCAGGAGGAGCTTGGCGATCTTTTTGCTCCGCATTCTCTTACAAAATCAAACCAATGTGTTTTTTTCGCAAAAGCGGTTTGAGCATATGACCAATGGAGCGAGCGACGAGGGAATGTGATGGACATTCCGCGTGCGCGAATTGGGTTACCCATAAAGGCAATTCCTGCTGTATAGAGCGGCACAACTTTGTAGAGTAACTCAAGAGAGGTGAGGCAGAGTGTTATCGCTTCTTGTACGGTTGCGGCTGAGCCAGGATAATCATAGCGAAAGTTTTTTTGGTTAAGAAGTTGGCGTAAGTTGTTTTGAAGATTAAGCAGGAAAAAATGGAGATCGATATATTCATTGTCATAAAATTCGCAGAACAAGTTTTTTTTCGTTCGTACGTCAGTTATGACCGGTCCAATAATTCGTTTTTCAGGGCATCGTAGTAATGCTTGAAGGGTAAGTGCGAGTGAGTCGATGCTTTGTGTGAGTAGTTCAAAATATGTTGTACTTTGTCCTTCTGGTGTAGAGGAGAGATCGTACATTGCAAGTGTATAATCAACACTTGAGAGGTATTCCTCTTTATATGCTGCCACAATATCATTCCCCAGCTCACTTGCACAGCGAACTTGGGTGGTAATTTTTGCAAATGCTTTGGCGTAGTTCCAACCAGATGCTAATTCTACTTCTTCTGATGCAACAATATAATCAACTACATGATTTACTTGTGCTGCAATTTCTACCTGCCCGCCATGACAGATATCAAGACCAAGCATTGCTATCTTTTGATTGTTGAGCGCAGTGCGTGAAATAGTTTCAAGTGCATAGGTGAGATCTTGGTTTGAAAGGTAGTAATTATAGGTATCATTAAACGCCATGCCGCGCGTAGGATGCTTTCCAAAAAGTTCTTGATCATGGCACAGGATGCTGCGCCACTTGAGTGGATCCAAGCATCCTGTGCCATGATCCCATATTACTATGCATTGTTTTTTTGCTTTAAATTGAGCCATTCCTGTTTGCAGAAAATCAATAAAGTTTTCTACTGCTCCGCTATTGTAGAGTCGCGGATTTTTGCTGCGCTCGAATGCAGTCGCATCAGAGGCTCGCCAGTATGGGGATATGCCTCCATTTTTAATTCGTGCGCGTATGACATCGCGTGTGCCAAATTTATCAACTTGAACAATGATATTACACAGAGATCCAAAACTGACACTCATCAGCTGTGCGAGGTTTTGATCAATCGCAAAAAATAGGTCATTTTGGCCAGCCATATACACAAAAATATTCCATTCTTTTTCATCACATATTTCGTACTCTCGCGTAGAGGTTTGTGTGGGTGTTTGAATGCGTGAAAAAGGAAGCGTCTGTTTTTTAACGAATGTTGTTTTACAATCCAGTGATGGTATCAATACCAACAGTATGCTGAGAAAACATCCAAATATCGGTAGTGCCTGCATATACATTAGTCCTTATATTGATACACAAAAGAAAGAGTGGTGTTTTGTATACCCTATTTTTTTTTTGCGATGCAAGAAGACAGAAGAAACGATTGTTCTCTTCTGTAGCTTAAAAGCATAAGTACGGCGGTGAGGAAAAAACTTAATTGAAAATCTAAGCAAAATGCATACCATGGATTATGCAAAAGAAGTATGAGGATTACGTTGCATAATCCAACAAAAGGTGTTGCCTGTGCCTGTATAATCCAAGACCCAATATAGAGAAACCACAGCCACAGAGCTCTATTAAATGAGATACTACACCATGATAAATGATCATACAGCACCAAAATAGTTCCTAGAATAACTGCTTTCAGTGATGCTCCAAACGGGAGTAGTGTGAGTGCCGAGAGCCAGAGTGATATCAGTATTGAGATGTGAAGTCCTGAACGTGCAAGGTAATGAGTGAGCCCCCAACGAGTAAAATGAAGGCGCATAACCAGATAATTGCTGCATTGCTTGTTACCTAGAAAGAGTGATGAAAAATAAGTAAATGTCTTTTGAGGGAGCGTTTTTTGAAGCTTTTCGTACAGTTGTTTGCGCCAGCCATGCCACCATTTCGTCCAGCTACTTAAGAAGGAATCAATAGGGAGTTTTTTTGTCGAGATATAGGGACCATAAAAATTTCCTATGAGGTGCTCACGCAGAGCATACGCCTGGAGAAAACTTTTTTGCTTTGTGGCGACAGAGAGCGTGAAGCGAAAGAAACAAACATAATCGCCTACATGGACTTTCGAGGGAGTATAGAGAAACAATTTAAGCAGGCCATGGGTAGGTTGATGGTCAATGTGCGTGAGCGCACAGGTAATAACACACCCGTTGGCATGATCTGTCCATGGCGCATGATCAATAATAAGTCCCTGGAGTGTGTGTGTTCCTGTGGAGAGTAGATCTTGTTTTGCGTGATAACAGAAAGAGTCCAGCATGAGGATGCTTGCACTGCACAGCATGCAAAAAAATGCATGCATCCATAAAAGGCGATACCATGGTTTATAGTACATATGCCACAGCGCGGCGATAAGGGGGAGGTATCCTAGAATGAGGAGAGGGTAGCTAGACATACTAATGCCCATAAGAACGGCGGCAACCGGTATACACCACGAGAGTGGATTGATCACCAGGTTGCGTTGTGCTGCATAGTAAGTATAGAGATAGAGTGTGCTAAGGCTTGCAACTCCTGCAAGCGCGCTACACGCATGCTGTGCATATTCAGAAAGGCAAAGGAGGGTCATGTGTTCCGTCGCCGTTGATCCATGTTGTGTGTAAAGCATTATGGCGGCTTCAGTCAATCATTAGTGCATTCGATTGCCTTATCTGTAGCGAGTATCCGTACAAAATAGCCTTATACAATCGATGCTTTTGCTGTATATCTCTGAACAAAAAATTGATTTTTATATGAAGGGGTATATAATTCGACTGTGTATCGCAGTCTTCATGCACAAAAAACAGAGTAATAAAAGTTTAAGCATCTTCAAGTTTTTATTATTAATGGAAGGGCAGATGATGCCAACCCCCCGACAAAAAAACGCCGTAAAAAAGAAGCAATTCAACCGATTTGCTTTCTGTGATAGGTGTGTTCTTCGTAATCCAAAATCAGTTCAAATAATAGATCTTAATTATTGTACGAGTGCCCATTCTAAGATACAGGAAGGGTTTGTGTATGCGTAAGTGTATGGTGTATATACTCGGGTTTGCGAATCGACTATCTCATGTATCTATGGTGCACGAAATTTTGACTCTTTTTCAGAAATCGGTAATGCGAGAAGACGAGGTATACAGTCCTAAGTTTTATTTACTGGAAGAGACTGAGGCATCTGTACGAGCTGCACTTGAATACAAGGGAGCACCACGGGCCGACTATATTGTGAGTATTGGTACCGATATGTCTATGATTCTTAAGAAATTGTATACAGAAATTGATCCTATTCCCACAATGTTTGTATGCCCTGAAAATCCTATAGGAAATGGGCTGATTAATTCTTTTGAGAAGCCTGGGGGATGGTTTTCGGGAGTTTATGGTGAAATCAAAAATACTGATTCCTATGAAGGCACGCAGGATATTTTCCGATGGTTGCTGCCGTATGTTACTAAAGTACTTATTCCGTATGACACACAAGCTGGAGGTCTTAATATTCTGGTTGTAGAAGCAGTTGCCGCAGAACTGAAAAGAATTGGGTTTGAGCCTATTATAGAGCAAGTGTCTGGTGATGATGAGGTTGTTGAGTGTGTGTATAAGCATATTGCCAGTGTACATGCAGTTGCAAGTTTTGCGGTTTCTTTAGCTGTGGAGCGTAATATTGGGTATATGTGCGGTATGACTGAACCTAAAAGACTATTGATTAGTAACAATGGCGACTTTGGTGTAATAAAAAGTTGTGCAGCACTTGCGGTAAGGCGAACAGATAATTTATATGCGTGTAAGCAGGTGGTTGCAATGGTACGTACAGGGTGGTATGAGCGTGTGTGGCCGGGGCTGCAACCAATTACCATAGTAGCTGATAAAGACCTTGGAGAAATTGAATTAGTAGTAAATCAATTTATGTTGCCTCATCTTCCTGAGTATATTACTGAAGCGATGCATAATACGCCAGAGGTTGTGGTTGTTAGTTTTTGGCCATACCATCCTTTTAATAATCAAATAAAAGAAGACGAAGAGAGCAAAATGGGAAAAAATAAAGGTAAAGAAAGGAAATAAAATATGAGGAATACGGTGTTTAGTCTTCCAACATGTATATTATTTTTCTTCGGCTGTTTTTCTAGTTTTTGTTTAATGTATGCTAATAATGGCTATGTGGTTAAAAATACTCAGCACAGTGTTAATACTGTTATTAGAAGCATTCAACCAGATATGGACGTAGACGTCGAAGAGCCATCGGCATAACAGCATATTAACTTTATGGTAAAAAGAGGTGTGTTTAAACACACCTCTTTTTTGTGATTGTTTCCAAAGAACTTGTTATTTCAGAACTGACTGTCGCCGCGTTGCCAGATTCTTCTGTTGAGGGATATCGAACGCGTTCATAAACTCTGTATCAAATTCGTCATCCATAAGCCCTGGCGCAATATATGTTTCAGGATCAAGATGTGGCAGGCTTGCAAAGCCTTCTTCTGGTTCATACGTAATAGTATCTGTCTCTACGATTGATTTAAAGAAAGGATCTTTGCTCATTTCTACTTCGTTTGGCATGCGGCGTCGCTCGGCAAAATCATCAATAATTGGCATACGGCCAGATTTGAAATCTTTAATTTTTTGTTTTTGATCATAACGCGCAGGGCCAAAGAAATAGCGCTGAATAGGATCTTTGCTAAGAGTTACATGATCAGAGTTAAGCACTTGGTATTTAGCATAATCAAGCTTGAGTTGTGTGTATGCATCAGCACCAAGGCCTACATGGGGCTTAATTACTGTGGGGCGTATAAAAATATAGAGGTTATTTTTTACACTGTTTTTTGAAGTATCTTTAAAGAGGTTTCCAATGAGAGGAATGGCGCTTAAGAAAGGTACTGCCCATTGAGAGGTAGCATGCTTGCTGCTGGTTAATCCGCCTAATACAAGCACCTCTCCGGCCGCCATTGATGCTTGGGTAATGATTTCTCGGTTGGTGGTATTAGGTGAACTTACCGAACTTTCTTTAAATTCGTCTACGGTGATTTTAATGTCGAGCTTAATGATTCCTGATGCATTTGCGTGAGGCGTAATTTCAGTTGTAATGCTTGCTGGAGTGTTTTCATATTTTTTTACCGGTTGGGCAGCAGTATGTGCTTGCATGCTTGCAACACGACGTGTCACTGTACTTCGCTCAACACCTTTTGTGTTATTGTTAACAACCAAATAAGGCTGCGAAATAATGTTGGTATGATTGGTAGAGTACATAGCGCGCAGGATTCCCCAAACTTTATCTCCTGCTGCATCACCAAATGAAAGAATTGATGAATTATCACCAATAGCAGTGGTATTGAGAAGATTTTGCTTAATCATGTCAGCTTGACTTGAGGAGGGCATCATAAAACTTGATGCATGAAGTTTGTCTCCCAAGAGGCCATCTTGCAATCTAAATTGTGCGCCCATTCCTTTGATATCATCGGTACGCACGTCTACAATCATCATTTCAATAGCAATCTGTGGTTGTGGTTTATCGAGTTGATCAATAAACGAAGAAAGTCTTTTCCAGTCTTCATTGTTGCATGCAATGATAAGTCTATTGCCCGCACCTCGGTTAGCATCTGATCCATCGGAAGATTCTGCAGTAATTACCACGTCTTCGAAAAATTTATACTGCCCCTCTATGGTTCCTGCTTGGCCACCTTGCCCACGTGGCTGTGTAATCATTTTTTCGAGCAAATTTTTGAGGGCATCTGCGGTGTAATGCTTTAATTCATACACATGAATCCGTGATTGTGCTTTATCCAATGGCACATCTAAATATTTGTTTATAAAGCTAATAATTTTATTGATTGAATCTTCCATACCCATAAAAATCATTCGGTTATGACTGGGATCTGTAAAAATTTTGGTATCTTTTGCAAAGAATGACATTTCGCGGCGATTATCATCGGCAACAATTATTCGCAGCTTATTGTCCTGTGGTTGTTGTTGAAAAATCTGTTCGTTAAATAATTGTGCCAGCTGGTCAGCATCGGTATGTTTAAGCTCTAATACTTTTACCGCTTGTCTCATGCCGCCGATATCAAGCTCTTTAATAATGCGCATACTTGCTTTAATAAGGTTACAATTGTCAGTAATAATACATGCTTGCAGCGGATTATTGATTTGCAGCGCGCGATCGTTAAGGAGAGGAGTAAGAATAGTTTGTGCAACGCTAATTTTTAGATTTTTAAAAAAATAAATGTAGCGACAAATCGCATTCGTATCTGGAAGATCTTCTGGTTGTATACCTCGCTCAGAGCTGTAGCAAGGAAGAGCATTTTGCTGCGCAGTACCCAGCGGAACCACCCGGCTTACACCATTTACGTTCACGATAGTAAAGTTATTTGCTTCCATTAAAATAAGTACTGTTTCCCATGCTTGGTCAATAGTCATAGGCTCACGAGACATGAGAGTCACTTTGATATTTTGAAGATCTTTATGCGGAATGACATCGAGATTTTTTTGATCAATCAAGTAGTTGAGTACGCTTGATAGTGCTGCGTTATCAAAATTAAGATAGATTTTTGTTTCAGGCGTTGCTTCAATAACAGGAGCGGGTGCGCTGGTTAATGCTTCCTCAAGCGATTTGCTCGGCGCACTTGAAGATAGAGTAATTTCTGTGGCTGGAAATATGCCGGTACAGGAGAGTGTTAAAAATATCAAAAATCCGATCATGGCTTACTCTTCCCAAAATTGTTTTCGTTTTTTTGTTGCCAATATTATCTCAAAACTTATTGTTTTCTTTTCTTCTTTTTTGATATCAAGCTCTTTGATATAGACAATCTCGTTGCGCTCTAAAACATTGAGAAGAGCGACAAGGGACTGAGTTGTTTGTTTTTTGAATTGTGCGGTTAGTATTATCTCATCAAAAGTATCATTGCCTTCAATGGAGCGCACTTCTGTTTCCCAACCAAGCTCAGGTTTGAGTTTTTGATCTAAAATAAGAGTTTCAAAAAATGTTTTAATGCTAAAGCCTTTGTTTTCATCGAGTAGTTCTTTAATACGTTCTTCTTCTGCTTTTACTCGTTCGCTTTGCGCCATGAGGAGTTCATTTTTTTTAATTTGTTCTTGAATCTGGATTATCGTTTCAATATCTGCAGCGCGTTGCATATATAAATAGGTGAGAGACCCTCCAATAACGAGAGCTATGCTGCACAGTACTGCTGCAATAAAAATTTGCTGCTGCTTGGTATTTTGTGAAGCAATATGAGTTGCGATTGTTTCTAAAAAATTCATTCTGATTCCTCACGCACGGTAAATCGAGCCACAAAGCTCACTCCTTTTTCAGGCAGTTGTGTTGGATCTATTTCCTCAGTAAGCATTAATGTTTTACTGGTGCTTATATCGGTGGCGAGCTCACTAAAATGTTTAAAGTCAGCTTTTCCTGGGCTTGTTTTTGAGCGGAAGACACCTTTTACTTCAATAGGGTTTTGTTGTGGAGAATCGCCGCCAATATGAATATGCTCAATATCAATATCAAATTTTTTCTTATTAAACAAAGCGGTTAACTCTTGGAGGATTTCAAGAGGTCGCAGTCGCTGTGCGGCAAAGGTCGACCATATTTCTTCTTGTTCTTGAATATGAGTTTCTACCTCTTTTGCAAGAGCTTTTAAATTACGTTTTTTGGCGCCTGGTGAATCGGAAGGCAGGGCGCTGCGTAGGCGTTTCATCTCTTTATTTTCTAGTGTCATAATGAGATCCATTTCTTCTTGTATCTGGAAATATATATGGGCACCAAGAAGCGCGCAGATACAGAAGATAATGCTGCCTGCGGTAATCAGATTACGGGTAATATAGGGAAGGGGAGAAATTTCTAATTCTTTGCGTCTCAGGGTGAAGGATTCAAATAATGGTTTCAAGAGTGCGGCACCAAGAACTCTGCTGTAGGTTTGCCAAGTTTGTGGAGGCAGAGTGACGGTTGATTGTATGGCTGGATTACTCATAATTTGCTCAGTTGCAAGCGTTTCACATGGGATATGAATTGATTTGACCGCATATTGTTCAAACTTTTCATACACCTCAGGCGAGCTGATACAAAATAATTTTTCTATATCGCCTCCTTTTACTTGCTTAATTTCAAATGAATTAAGCGTAAATGCGATCTCAGCAAATAATTTTGCGAGATGATCAGTGGTATCGATTGATACTTCAATTTCATCAGTATGCTTGAGAGGTGTGTCGCTTCCTTTGGTAAGCGTTCGTGTGGCAACCATAACTTGGTTATTAATGAGAATCATACGTGTTGATTGCGGCCCAATATCAATAAGCGCATACGCGTGTTTGAGTTTGTTATAGGCAGGAAGTTGATTGAATAATGAGAGCGAGCTGAACAGGTCAAGAGTAATAGAGTGTGCCTGAATATCAGCTTTAGCGAGTTGATCAAGAACTCTTTTTACTTCTTCTTTTTGTGCCGCAACAACCAGAATGGTTGACGATTCTTTGACTTCACTTTGGCTTATGATGATAAAGTCGATCAGTGCATTATCCAGTTTAAAAGGGATGATTGCTTCGATTTCATATTCGATAACCATTCTAATTTTTTCTGCATCGAGAAATGGAAGCGTGAGTTCTTTAATAACTACTTTTGATGAAGGGAACGTGACAATGACTTCTGCATTCTTTTCAATTTTAGGGGCTATTTTTTTCAAGGTAGCGGTGAGCCGCTGGGTGTAGGTGCGATTATCCCCAGGATTGATTTGATATTCTTCAAGACTCGTAATTATTGATGTTGAGCGTGTGTCTTTAATGTGGGCAACTTGGACCATTGTTTGCTCAATATGAATAGCGACTTTTTGCAGAGCGAAAAGGGGTTTGCCTTTGAGGTGAGATGGGAAGAATAATGAGCGAAGAACTGTCATGATTGAGGACCTCCCAGCAGTGTTTGCAGCCCACTTGGTTTCCGCTGAGTAAGTGGCAATGGCGATGGTAACACTGGGTTTTGAGTTGAAGCTAATAAATTTTTAATACCTTGTCGTCGTGACATCATAAATGTCGGCTCAGTTTCTGGAGTGAGTGTAACTTCTGTTGCTGGCTCAGCTGGAGGGAGTGGGGCTGATTGAATGGGTGCTATTTCTGCAACAGGCTGCTCCGGTTTTTTTGTTTCAATGCCACCACTTAATAAATTGGGTAGAGAATTTTGTGAAAGCAGTGCACGCAAACGCGATCGATTTTCTGCAATTGAAGATTCAAGATCAAAGCTTGTGTCATTTGATTGCCCAAGAGTTTGGGTGATGTGAGCGTCGTCTGCCGGAGTACTTTGCTCTAAGACAACATTTTCAGGCTCTGTGCGTTCTGTTGCTGCAGGAGGAAGCAGCTCTTGGGAGGAAGTTTTTTCTGGCCCACTGCCATCTGCAAAATAAGCGGATGCGGTCTCAGAAGTTTTTTTAACTGTTTTTTTGTCTGTCATTACGGGCAGCTTCTTTGTTTTGGTGCGGGCTGCTTTTATCGCCTCATTGCGCATGTAGGCGTCTGGTGATGAAGGGGTATCATCTACATGCAATACTTGTGTGTTTTTACTGCTGTCTACCGTAGTTGTCCGATAGTACGGGTCAAAACGAATATCAACGTTATTTGGCTGATATCGTGCATTGGCAAAATCGATAACTTTATGAGAGTAGTTTTCATTGCTCGAATTAAAAATGAAATTATGAATAGGGTCGTTGCTTTTGGTGGTTTGAATAGTCTCTTCAACTTCTTTTGCTGCTGCATGGAGGTTTATTTTGCTATACATACCAATTCCTGGAGTAGTACGCGGCTTGAGAATGGTGGGGCATAAAAATAAGAAGACATATTCCTTTTCAATATTTCGGGCTAGGTTTTTGGCAAGCCATCCTAAAATAGGAATAGAACCCCAGAATGGTGTTTGTCCGCCAGAGTCAGTGACTTTTGTTTTAATAAACCCACCAATTGCAAGAACTTGTCCGTTAGCGACACTCACTGTGGTATCTAAATATTTTTGCTGAGTACTCAGACCATTAGAGTCGGGTACAAATTCTGTAATATCAGCTGATATTTTTAAACGAATAATTCCGTCGGTGTTTACTTGTGGCGTAAAAGTAATGGTGGTATTTGCAACCGCTTTTGTTTGACTCGTTAATTTAGTGTCTACTGTTCCGCCTGTTTCTTGATCGGTAATCCAAGTTGCTTCCCCTACGAGTATTTTTGATTCAGTGCAGTTTGCTGCTACTGCAAATGGCTGTGAAAGTACCGAGGCATCGGTTTCTGTTTTAAGTGCTTTTAAAATGCCCCAAATTCCTTCTCCGCCTACAAGTTTACCAATGCTCAGCATCGATGACCCTCGTTCTATTACAAGCGATTGAAGTAGGTTTCCTAGCAAACTCTTGCTGTTGCCGCCGCCATCAGTTTCAAACACTGTTTGGCCGAGTGGGGCTGTTTGGAAATCAATTTTTCCTCCAAGAAGTCCATGTGTATTGTTGCGCATTTGACCACCCAATTCATTCACTGACTTTGCACTAATGGCCACAATAAGCATTTGCATAGCAACTTGTGGTTGAGCGGTATCAAGCTTTTGAATGGTCTCTTTTAGTAGTTGCCAGTCATTTTCATCTGTGCAAGATACGAGTAAGCGATTACTTTCCTTATCTGCTTGGAATGTCATGTTTTTAAAATATTTTACGCCATCTCTGATGGCACCATATTTAGCCGCTTGTTGGCCTGCAGCAGATGAATTAGACGAGTTTGTCACTTCTCTGAGAATGGTTACAATTTCTGTTGCTGAGGCATTTTGTAATTCATAAATACGAAGAGGGGATTGTGCTTGCTTTAGCTCTGTGTCTACATGCTCAACGATAAATGTTTTTATTTTTTCTAATGCTTGTCGCTGTCCCATCATGATGAGTGCATTAGTTCTGTCTTCAGCAATAAGCTTAGTGCCTGGAGTAAAATAGTCACTCGAGTCTTCTGGTTTTCCTAAGTACTTTGCCAAAGGATTGCTATCTGATTTTTTAGTGAGGTTATCAAATAATGTTTTAACATTCCCTTGATTGTCCCACCAATAGCTATTTGTTAAAATGCTAAACATTTCATCATTATTGTCGTTATTTTGGTCTAGAAAAACTGTCAATGATTTGTCGTTTATTATTCTACCAGTGCCATTAGAACTTGTCATTCTCATCGTATGTGACTCATCAAACAAATCAAATTCTCCATTTGGTGTAAATTTAAATTGTGGTCTAAATCCAGTATTAACTTCATTGTTGCTTTGAGCATTAAATGTTTGTATTTGCAATGTGCCGTCATAAGCACCAGAAATAATGCTTCCACCGTGTTGTGGTCCTGATAGTTTATAAAAAGTTGAAGCCCCTTCTGGATTGTATCTTG
>JBAXGS010000002.1:0-26953 GCA_037139275.1 bacterium
TCGCCAAGGCTATGGCTGGCAGGCCCGCAAAGGAAGATTAGACGGCTGTCCGCCATAGTTTTAACATAGGCTGGACTGTTTAGAATATTGGTGGAGGCGATGGGATTTGAACCCATGTCCGTACTACAAGTAGTTATCAGCAACTCCATGTTAGTTTGCGTTTGTTACCACATACATACCGCATCGCAAACTCTGCAATACGTACGGGCTAGTTTTGTATATCGCATCAGTACACAACTAAAAAACCTTGTGCTGCGATTCTATCATGGGTAATACGAGTAAGAGAACCAGATAGACGGGGTTCTGTTTACAAGACGAAGGTACGAGACCTTATTAATGCTTAGGCAGCAGCTGCTGCAAAAGAACCACCAAAAGATGGCGCAATAGCACCAAAAGATGGCGCAATAGCAAGGAAGTTAGCTGAGCTTACTGCCTTGTATTGTTTCATTAACAAGCTTGAACGTCCATTCGCAGAATCAGTTGATTCTGCATTTATTGTTTTGCACCTTTTTTTAACGAGTTCCGGTACCAAACTCGACATGCGCGTATAACCGTATGCAATACGTCGAAACCAAAAACGCCCCCACAAAAACATCAAAGATCAATTTTTCTTGAAAAGTAAGTATACTATACACCATATCTCATATCAAACAACAGACATAGGTAAAGAATGACACATTCACGGCAACAGCTTCCGCCACAAAAAAAACATCTCGGGCAACATTTTCTTATTTCTCAGACGCCTATTAACACTATGCTCTCAACTATTCCTATTACCCAGGACACTACAATTGTTGAAATTGGCTGCGGAAATGGCATTCTTACCCGCGCACTCCTTGAAACAAAGTGCCGCGCACTCCACGTGGTAGAAATTGATGCCGACTGGGCAAACCACATCTACCATACCATCAAAGACCCTCGCCTCACCATCCACCATGCAGATGCAATTACGTTTGATTTTGCCTCCCTCAAAGGCTCTGGACCCTTGGTTCTCATGGCAAACCTCCCCTACCTTATCACCTTCCCTCTCTTTGCAAAAATAGTTGAAAACCACCCCCTGTTTGATGATGGCATGGTTATGATTCAAGACGAAGCGGCTGAACGGATTGCTCATAAAACAGGGCGACGCTTTGGAGCTGTTTCCATGTTTTTCCAGCATTCACTCAACCTGACTCTTTCAACCACCGTTCCTGCTTCATTTTTTTCACCGCCACCAAAAGTGCTCAGCAGGCTTATGAGATTTCAACCAAAAGAATCACGCATGCCTATTGAAAACCCGAAAGCATTCTGGGCGTTTGTGTATGAATGCTTTAAAAGCCCCCGCCAAACACTGGGAAATAACTTAAAACGCACACGCCATGCATGGCAAAAGCTCTCCGCCGAGCAACTTCAGCTTCGCGCGCAACAGCTTAACGAACAACAGATGTATGAATTATGGCAAGAAATTGGAGTGAAATAAGATCCATTCCTGGGATACTCTATGCAAAAGGGGAAGTCTATATCCACCGCTCAAATGCTCAGTACATTAATTATCTATGCGCAGCAAATTCGTAGCTTAAAAAATCGTGCGTTCGAAATATGATGAGAAAAGAGCAGTTCAGAGTTGTATGCAATTTTCAGGCACTGACTCAAATGTAATCGTGCTGTATGAGAGCATCAACCACCTGCTGACTCCATGTCTCCATGGCGCTGTAGTGGGACAAACATTGCACCCGATTCATAAGCATTCCCGATTTCAATTCTGACCGAACTGTAATTGCGCCCCCTGTCGCATGCAGCACAAATACAACCCCCAGGTGCACCATGCCCACGGCATTACATTCATCATTTACTATGCCAAAAAAGTTCGTATCCAGACCCCCTCCGTCATAAACAACCTCTTCCATAAATTCACGCCTACCCCATTCAGCAAGCCCTCCGGCTGCCACATCACCTTCACGCACGTGGCCACCAATACCAACAGTATAAGCATTTGCAAGACGCTGCTCGCCCGCTTGCTCACTGCGCTGCATAACAAAAAGGCATCTCTCATGCACAAACACCATGTAAGGAATAATCTGTTTATAGGTCGGATCTTGTTCCATGGCATACCGAGGCAAAAATAATCCCTGTTTTGCAACAACACGCTCTACCTCGCGGCGCAGAAACGGCAGCCGCTCTTTGGCAAATACAGAGTCTGAAACCGGAATACCGGCAGCTTGCAGCACCTCTCTGGGCACCACCAAAATATGTTCTTGGTATTTCATACTTTCTTTCTTTATATCCGGCCGTCCATAGAAAAGCAAAAAAAACGGAGCCGGTGTATACCACCGGCTCCGTACATAGTCTCTATGTGATTACTAAGAAATCGCACAGAAAAACTGTTATCAAAGAGTGTCAGCAGATAAAACAGTAGTTCCAGCAGAATCCCCGCCGCCTTGACCAGCACCCGCACCCAGAGGAGCGCCACCAGCACCAGAAGCAGAAGGGTTACCACCGCCTTCGCCACCAGGCCCAGAACCAAGAGGCTTGCTAAGATCAGACTCGCTACCAGCCCCAGAAGTAGGATCTACAGGTTTAGTATTATAAAAGAGCGCAAATCTTCCAAACTTAGCCAACGACGACTTATCTTCAGAGCTAGTCGCCCAGTCGGCATCTTTATTTATATGATGCACAGTTCCCCACGCAGTAAGAACACCAGCCGCAGCACACGCGATCCATGATAGATTTCTTAAAAAGATCCAATTATTAAGTTCTGCTCGCAACTGCATTACTGTACTATTGCGAGTTGATTGTAATGGTTTTAATTTCTTCTTAATTCTTTGAACTTTAAATGTTGCAAACCCTGCAGCTGCAAGAAGCACTGCAGTGGTACAACCAGCAAGCAATGTTTTCAAATGCTCACCAGTCCAGTTGATCGCTGTACGCAATGTACCGATTTCAGGATTGGTTACAGGTTCCTTAGAATCACTCTTGCCTGAACCCTGACTTGCCGCTGAACTAGTACGTGCGCGCGGAGGAGTAGGAGATTCCACAGAACCAACAGCAGCAGTCGCAGCCGCAAACGCGTCACCCACAGAACACATCAGCACAGCTGCCAACGCGATATTTTTTATATTAAATTGTTTCATATATACTCCATTTAGGTTATTTACATACATATATTAACAGGAACTAGAACTCTCTTAAACACGCTCTAGGCACTCTCTCCTGGCTCATTTAACTACCGCATACTACACGTTTAACAATTATCAGATTCAGAATCGAGATTAATTAAGTGTATCGAATTATAAATAATATGCAAGTTAGGGGCTTTTTCCTCTTTTTAGCCGGAGTGACAGAATAGACAATTCTTGCTAGAATGCCCCCCGTTAAAGCTATCTTTCCCCTTGTTGTAATTGGGATTAAACAGGCCGCACCATAGCCACGTACACTTATCTTAAAACCAAGCACGTGCATACCGCGAGAAAGGCATACGCGCATGAAATCAAAAGACGTCCGTCAGAAATTTTTACAATATTTTGAGCGTAATGGGCACAAAATTGAACCAAGTTCATGCTTAATTCCTGCTGAAGATCCAACCCTCCTCTTTGCTAACGCAGGAATGAATCAATTTAAAGATTGTTTCCTGGGCAAAGAAAAACGCTCGTATACGCGCGCAGCAACCACTCAAAAGTGTGTACGCGCAGGCGGCAAACATAACGACTTAGAAAATGTAGGCTTTACCGCCCGCCACCTCACTTTTTTTGAAATGCTTGGCAATTTTTCGTTTGGTGATTACTTCAAAAAAGAGGCCATTACCTTTGCATGGGAACTCTTAACCAAAGAATACGGCCTCCCTGCGCACAAACTCTATGCATCGGTTTTCTATAAGGATGATGAAGCGTATGACCTCTGGCATACCCATATTGGCGTCCCTGTAGAACGCATTATAAAACTAGATGAAAAAGATAACTTCTGGGCAATGGGCGACACTGGTCCCTGTGGTCCCTGCAGTGAAATCTATTTTGACCAAGGCGAAGATGTTGGATGCGGAAGCGATGTATGTGCTCCTGGTTGTAATTGCGATCGATTTATAGAAATTTGGAACCTTGTATTCATGCAATACAATCGGTCTGCTGATGGCACCCTTGTCCCTCTTGCACAACCGGGCGTTGATACCGGCATGGGCCTTGAAAGACTCTGCTGCGTACTCCAAGGCAAAAAAACTGTCTTTGCAACCGATATCTTTACCGGCATTAAACAAGCAATTTCTCATGCCACCGGTGTGCCACTTCCCACAACGAACGCAAAGCTAATGGCTGCATTCAATGTCATATGTGATCATATTCGCTCATCATGCCTTTTAATGGCTGATGGCTGTTCTCCAGCCAACGATGGTCGCGGCTATGTCCTCAGAAAAATTATGCGCCGTGCCATTTTATTTGCAAGCAAGCTTTCATCTAAAAAAGAGATTCTTCCTCTCGTAGCAAGAGCATTTATTGCTGAATACTGTGACGTCTTTCCTGAACTCAAAACGAATGAGAAATTAATTGTTTCGATCTGGGAGCAAGAAGTAGAACGATTTATGCATAACCTGCAAACAGGACAAGGCATCTTGGCAAAATACATAAGTCAGACCGAAGATTTGGGTAGCTCACGACTCAGTGGGGAACATGCATTTAAACTCTATGATACGTATGGGTTCCCTCTGGAGCTTACCAAGGTAATTGCACAAGAACACTCCCTCACTGTAGACGAAGAAGGCTTTGCAGCAGAAATGGCAAAGCAGCAAAGTCTTTCCCAAAATCTTGGCAAGCGTGACACCAATGACGCCGTAGAATTCCCTGAAGATATGACCACTACGTTTGTAGGATATGAATCTCTAACAGCAGAAAGCTCTGTGGCATGGCTGCACAATACCGGCACACACCTCTGGATTATTACACCTGAGTCACCCTTCTATGTAGAATCTGGTGGGCAAGTGGATGATGAAGGAACAGTCACGCTTAATAAACATACCTATACTGTTGTAGGTCTTAAGAAAGTAGGAAGTCGCTTTAATCCTGCTATTGCAGTAAAACTTGAACCGGTCAATAAAATGGGACCGTGCGCAGTTGGCGATACCGCCCTGTGCAGCGTTGATGCTGCAGCACGCCTTGACACGGTACGCAACCATACCGCCACCCATCTGCTGCATGCAGCACTTCACCAGATTGTAGGCAAGCAAACCAAACAAGCGGGCTCTGTGGTTAACAAAGAGTATCTACGCTTTGACTACAATCATCATGAAGCACCAACTGCGCAGCAGATTAGAGAGATTGAAATCTTAATTAATACTAAGATTGGTGAAGATATTGCGACAGAAATTTTTACCACCACGCTTGATGACGCTCAGAAAAAAGGGGTTATCGCATTCTTTGGAGAAAAATATAATCCATCTAATGTTCGCGTGGTAACCGTCCCTGGTTTTTCAAAAGAACTGTGTGGCGGAACTCATGCATCACGCACTGGGATCATTGGATGCTTTAAAATTGTTTCCGATACTGCCCTGGCAACTGGCACCCGCCGTATTGTCGCTGTTACAGGAACACAAGCTCTTGCACTCTTCCAGCAATCATATGCAACGGTCAAGCAACTGAGCGAGCATTTTAAAGTAAAACAAGATGCAGTCATTGAGGCGGTCAGCAAGCAAGAAGCTGAACTGAATGCCCTGCACTCTGAACTGAAAGCAGCAAAAAAGAAATTACTGCATGCATCACTCAATGCCATACTCGATTCTGTTGATGTAAGCAGTACCTTGCCAAAATTGTTTTTAATGGTTGATGACAGTGATAGCGATAGCATGCGTACCATCTGCCAAGCACTTGATGCTCAAAAAGCAGGATTTTACTTCATTGCTACACAGTCCGGGGGCAAGTCTCAATTTGTTGCATGGACAAGTAAGCAGTACATTCCGCTCCTGCCACATGGCGAATTGACTGGTCTTCTCAAAAACATCGGGCTGCAAGGTGGTGGCCGACCTGGGCTTATTCAAGGAGGCGGTGGCATTCTGACACCAGAAGCTTTGGCTACATTAAAAGAATGGGTTGCGCACCACATACCCGCATAACTAGAACAACCGTACACGAAGAGAGGCCGGAGCAATTGCTCCGGCCTCTCTTCGTTACATAAAACACACGGCAATCCTGAACTATGCTTTAAGCATGCCGGTGTCGTTATAGAAAATGTATCAAGTGTTCGATATGTTTCTGCGAAGACAGCACGTCTTTGCGAACTGCCTGCCATAGCCATGAGGCGTAGGCTGATAGCGTGGCAATGACGGTGCACTGCGCGGTTGAGCAGTTTCTATTGTACTGTGTATGTGTGAAATGTCTCGACATGCAGGGTCGTCTTTGCGAGGCGCGCAGCGCCGCGGCAATCCAGAACTATGCTTTAAACCTGCGGTTATACGTGCAGACAAAAAAGTTAATTATTGCTTTTTTTGATGAAGAAGAACGTATCTTGGTGTGTGGCAGCTACTCATCTCTTACCGCATACATAAGTGTTTGGAAGTGTAAGTATGAGAAAAATAATTGCGGTATATATTATGGCTAATTATAGAAATGGTACTTTGTATACAGGGGTTACTTCACATCTCGCTCAACGTGTTTTAATTCATAAAATGAAGTTGAGTAAAAAAAGTTTTACAGCCCTCTATCAGTGCACAATGTTGGTATTTTATGAAGAGCATACGAGTATAAAACAAGCGATTATGCGAGAAAAAAACATTAAAGCTGGATCACGAAAAGAGAAACTCATGTTGATTGAAACAATGAATCCAGCCTGGAGAGATTTGTTTGATGAGATTAATGTGTTTTAAGTAAGGCTGGATTGCCGCGCTGCGCTCGCAATGACGGTGCACTGCGCGGTTGAGCAGTTTCTATTGTACTGTGTATGTGGGAAATGTCTCGACATGCAGGGTCGTCTTTGCTTCCTGCCCGCCAAAGCTATTACGCAAAGGTCGGGAGGTGCGTGTTCGATATGTTTCTGCGAGGACGGCACGTCTTTGCGAACTGCCTGCCATAGCCATGAGGCGTAGGCAGGCAGTGTGGCAATCCAGTTCTATTACTATACTTTAGGATGTTGTTCATCCTGCTCAGCCGTCTCACTTTCAACAGCTGCAGCTTCTTCGGCTGGCACTTCTTTCTCTGATGCCGCCTCGTCTGATATTTCTTCTGATGACGCTTCTAATGCAAACGGATCAGTATTTTTTAACTCATCAGTGGAGGAATTCACCTCATCATCGTAAGGAGAAAAATCTGTGTGTTTGTCATCTGCCAAAGAGCTCTCATCTGCATAGTCAAAAGGCAGCCCTTCTGTATCAGACGTCTCATCTACAGGCATACTCTCTTCATCAAAACTGAATGACGGTTCTTCATCAGGCATATCTTTAAAGAGTTGTCCAAAATCAAACTCACTCTGCGTGTCCATCTGTTTTTCAAGATCTGCAATCTCAGCTTCATGCGATTTCAACTTTGACTTCACCTCACGTTTTTCTGAGCGTTTTGATTCTAGTGCTTGTGTGGTTTCTTCAATAGTCGCATCCATGTACGCAAGCTCATCTTGCTTTTGCGCAAGCTCATCACTAGCTGCTGCTTCGTCAGTAAGACGCGCCACGGTAGCAGCTAGCTCAGCTTTATCTTGCTCCAACTGTGTAAGCTGCTGACGCAATGCTTGCACTTCTGCTTTGTGAGCCGCTTTTTTATGTGCAAACTCAGCAGCTTCAGCTTTAAGCATATTCAGCTTATCACCAAGTAGTTTCATCTCAGCTTCCATATCTGAAAACGCTTTTTGCTCCTCTTCAGGCATATTAGCCTTCAGCCCTTCAATATGTGCTTGCAATTGTTTCAGCATCATTTGAAACTCATCACTGTCAAAATCAATGGAAGCATCCTCTGATGACAAATCAAGACCAATTGATTGCGCTGATTCGTTAGCTAATTTAGTATCGGTGTCCAGCAGGGACGATGCTTCGTGTTGCTGTGTAATGGGTTGCGCAACACGTGCCGCAGCAGCTCCGCATAAATTCCACCCACCAAGTGCTACTGCAAATGCTCCTGCTGCCAATATTTGTATTCTTTTCATACTACTCCTTACCCTGTAATCCAGTCTGTTTTTCTATAGTCCATTGGCCATCTACATAATCAATCCATACTTCTCTTACCCCCTTATTACGAAGCAAAAATAACGCCAATGGATTAACGATGTACTGTGTTATTGCACGACGCACTGGCCGTGCGCCAAATTCTTTTGTGTATCCTACCTCGCCAAGCATATTCAGCGCTGCATCACTAAGATGTAAGACAATATCTTGTGCTGCAAGACGAGTCGCAACCTGCGAAACTTGGAGCCGCACAATCTGTTGTACCTGTTCATGCGTGAGTGCAGCAAAATAAATGATAGAATCAAGCCGATTAATAAACTCGGGACGGAAATGAACAAGTAATTGCTTATCAAGTTCTTGCTTCAACGCAGGTGTCACACTACCTGCTGCCATAATTTTATCTGATCCAATATTGCTGGTCATAATAACCACACAATTAGCAAAAGAGACACGACGCCCTTGTCCATCAGTTAATGCGCCTTCATCAAGCAACTGTAAAAATATATTGTGGACATCAGGATGTGCTTTTTCTATTTCATCACACAGTAATACACTGTATGGATTGCGGCGCACATGCTCAGTCAACTGGCCACCTTGCTCATAGCCAACATACCCCGGAGGAGCACCAATCAAACGAGCAACCGCATGACGCTCCATATATTCAGACATATCAATACGAATTAACTTACTTTCATCATTAAATAAATAATCTGCAAGCGTTTTTGCTATTTCTGTTTTACCCACACCAGTTGGCCCTAAAAATAAAAATGACCCAAACGGCCGATTGGGCTGGGCAAGACCTACTCTGTGAACACGAATTGTATTGGAAATAGCCTCTATCGCTTCTGTTTGACCAATAACACGCTTGCCCAGTACCGCTTCTAAATGCAGCAGCTTTGCGCTATCAGATTCTTGCAGCTTTTCCACAGGAATGCGAATCCATCGCGCAAGAACGTGCGCAATATCATCTTCATCCACTTGCTCCTTAATCAATACCATTTTATTGGCACTAAGCAATTGCTGTTTTTCAGAAAGTTGTTTTTCAAGCTCATTTAAAATGCCATATTTAATATGTGATGCGCGTGAATAATTACCTTCACGCTCAGCAATAGCAAAATCATTACGTGCATGCTCAATTTTTTGCTTAAGTAGTTTCATCTCTTCCAGCGGTTTCCGCTCAGCATGCCATTGTTTTTCCAATGCCCCAAACTCTTTTTTACGCTCATCAAGTATCTGATTGATTTCAGCAAGACGCTTTTTTGAGGCCTCATCACGCTCTTTGGTGAGCGATGCACGCTCAATTTCAATCTGCCGAATAGTACGTTCAAGCCGATCCATTTCTTCAGGTTTTGCATCAACCGCCATTTTTACCATTGAAGCGGCCTCATCAATTAAATCAATGGCCTTGTCTGGCAAGAATCGATCGGGAACCATGCGCGAAGACAATGTCACCGCTTTCACAATTGCCGCATCTGATATTCTAATACCATGATGAATTTCATACTTCTCTTTTAATCCACGCAAAATTGAGATTGCATCCTCAACCGTCGGTTCATCAACCATCACTTTCTGGAAGCGACGCTCAAGCGCAGCATCTTTTTCGATATATTTTTTATATTCAGCAACAGTTGTAGCGCCAACGCAATGCAGCTCGCCACGCGCTAACGCAGGCTTTAAAATATTTGATGCATCCATTCCGCCACTGTTTGCACCCGCACCAACAAGCATATGGAGTTCATCAATAAAAAGAATAATCTTCTTACGACTGGCTTCAATTTCTCCGAGCACACCTTTAAGCCGCTTTTCAAAATCACCTTGGTAGCTGGCCCCTGCAATCATTTGCCCTAAATCCAGCGAAAGAATACGCGCGCCTTGGATGCTTTCTGGCACATCATTACTAATAATGCGTTGCGCAATTCCTTCAACGATAGCGGTTTTACCCACACCAGGGTCACCAACAAGAACAGGATTGTTTTTTGTTCTACGCGATAAGATTTGTACAACACGACGAATTTCATCATGACGGCCAATAACAGGATCCAGTTTTCCAGAATTAGCGCGCTGAGTAATATCTACACAATAAGTATCTAAAAAATTGTTTTGTTCTTCATGTCTTTGCTTTTGCATATTCAGAACTCCATTTTGCTATACCGCAGAAAGAAGTGCAGTATAGCAAAATGGAACTATTTGTCAGCGGGCAATGCGCATGCTACACAGAGAAGACTCTCTGCAAAAAACTAGACTTCGCCGTCAGCAGAACTTCCTGATGCAGAACCAACTGAACCAAAGCCACTTCTACTCCCAGCACTTGTTGAATCACCATCAGATACCAACACTCTTTCATCTACAGAGCCTTTCAGCATATCGTTCTCTAAAAGAGGTTTACGAGCACCATCAAAGTCAACGTGATGAGCATCTAAATCAACTTGCCGCTCACGAGTAGGTGTACGCAATGTATATCTTTCAAACCTCTCACGCTCACGACGTTGAGCGTCCTGCTCAAACATATTATTTATTTCACCAATCTTGCTGTGCATCACCCCAGACAAGAAATCATAGTGCTTCTTTTTCTCTGAAAGATATTCTCGACAATGCTGGATATCAGATAATAACCCATCATCTCTATCTTCTGCTTTTGAAACTTCTCTTTCCATAATAGTAGCAACATAGAATGCTTCATCGACTGTTGGCTGAGCATATGACCCAATAATATCAAGCAAGGCAATGACCGCATAGGGAGCACTTTTGCGATTCATATAAGCCATTTTACAAAGTTCAGTAAGAAGAAAAGTCTGATTACGTGATGCATCAAGGCCTTTGCGCACACCTTTCAACGCATCGATATATGATGGCACACCAACCCATGTTTTACCAGCATCTGCCGCTGCCTTCCCTGCAGCTTCAAGCGCGCCTTCAACACGATGTTTTAAATCAAACTCTGTTACAATCTCAGGTGATGCATCCGCAACACTTACCGGCTCCTCAATAAGCACAAGTAACCGCTCTGCTTCACGTGAACCGCGATCATTTCTCAAAAACTGTAACAAGCCCACCATGGTATCTTTATCTATACGACCATAAATAAACCATAAACATACCAGTCGGGCCATCATCGCACATTGCTTTTCAAACAGATATGGCAACTCTTTAGCCACCACCTCTGCCGTATCTTTTTTAAACAGAACATTACTAATAAGCATCAAGTGCCCAGCATCAAGAATCCGCTCTGGTAAAAAAGTATTATACACAAACGGCACAAAGACTGCTTTTGCAAACAAGTTATAGCAAATGAGCGTACACACCGCATGTGCTACTACCGGCTCAGGTAAAAGCTCTGCACGAGCATCTCGCAATTTACCAAGAATTGTTGCTGTTGACTTTCGTTTAAAAAGCCCTGGAATAAAATCATCCACAAGCAATCGAATATTCTTGCTATCACGTGGTATATGTATTGTGGTACCCGACGTTATAGGTATGTGGACCCAATTAAATGCTTTTTTAAACGAAGCTCCTTCAACAATACCAACAGCATCTTTTTCTGGCTCATCATACGAAGTACAGTGACGCACACAACGCCGCTCCATAAATCTATGCACTGCCTCTGTGTCTGATTCTTCTGGAGTAAGAATAGAAAGAGGATATATATATATATCATAGGTTGAAAGACCAGTATCAATACTATCCGTAGCCTCCGCAAGCACTGCCAATCTATTGCTATCTCGACTCTTTGCTTTTCCCGGCATACGAAGCTCTTGATAGCCATTACCTACCCCAAAAGGCATTTCATCATCAAACCACGCTACGTTACGCTCAGGAAAATTACTCGCAAGCTGAGAGCGCAATAACCTCTTAAGAGTTGGGTCATCATACCCATGCTTTACAATTCCACAGGACCCGCCGCCCGGCCCACCCGCACCACCAAAAGACTCTTCAGAGTCAACCGACGCACTTGACATATCTGATCTATACCCACCAGACGATGCACTACTTAAACTCAAAGAAGCTAATGAACCGTCAGAAGATCTTGATTCAGCAGAAACTTTAGAGCCTGCATCAGTTAAAAAAATAGACTGCACACAAATAAAAGACAAACACGCCATCAGTGTAAAAATAAATCGATTTTTTACAAAACCCAGCGTGAAAAAAGACCGTTGAAACAAGCACTTCATGATAATACTCCTTTTTTAGTAATTCTATTTGTGCTACAACAAGACTAGCACAAGACCACAAATAAATTTAAGAGTTTCCTAATTGTAACATCTACAATTAACACCCACTCTTCTGACGCAATAACTATGAATTCATATGTTTTTCTATAAGATTTTCACCTTCCTTTCGTGCATACATTTTTGTGATCCATTGGCCGCCGGAACATAAAAAAAGAAGGATCCCATTGTTCCTTTTCTTTTTTTACACATTTTCCACAAAGCCCCCTCAAAGTTTTTGAAAAATTTTACATTCAAATAATTCAAAAATGATGGGGCATATACAGAAAAAACCGGAGCGATATGAGATGCGTACCCACGCATCTCATATCGCTCCGGCCATGCAACCACGCTATAAAAAAACAACATCTCAAAAAAGACACTCAAAAGAAACACTCTGCCTGAATGTACCATAAGAAAATCACTCATCAGTGTTAACCTAAAAACCTTAGCATGCTTCACCTGCTGCAACGAGATACGGATCACTCTCATCAGAATCATCCACTTCCTCCACGACACTCAGAGGTTTATGCTGCTGCCCGGCACTCAGAGGTTTATGCTGCTGCCCGGCACCAAGTGCGGGTTGAGGCAGCCCTCGTACTACGTGCCGGGCACAACCGAAAGCCATTTTTTCTTGAGGAATCGATACACCAGACATGTCTGGTTTCACTGGCTGAGGAGGTTTTACTGGCTCAACAGGCTTTACAGGAAGGGAAGGCTTTTTTACGTCAGGCTTGAGAATCATGTAATACATATTTCTTCTCAAGCGGCGAGGTTGCTCCTTCATTAAAGGAACACGAACTGCCGCATCGGCTGAAGAACCAGCACCCGCTCCTGCCCCAGCAACATCGGCTGAAGAACCAGCTCCTGCACCAGCACCCACTCCTGCGCCACCTTCACAACCGCCAGCAGGCGCTCCTGCACCGCCACCAGTAGGCGCTCCTGTACTAGCACTCGCACGACCTGAAGAAACCGGCTTTACCCATCTCACTGGATATAATAAGTTTCGCTTTTTACGACTCATCTGGCTAAATCGAGCATAAAAACCACTGGCTTGTTGGTTTTCCCATAAACCTGAACTTGCTTGCTCGCCTCCAGCAACTAAAGATTCGTCATGCGCGACAGAGCGTTGGAAAGCTTTTCGCCCCAACCCTTTAACTAATGCTCCAACTTTTTTACTGAGCGTTCCCTGGGAACTTTCAGAGGGCGTATACAATAATTTTTCTGCTGCTCGAGCCTCAAAAAGGGCTGGATCATAGACAAACAGGTGTGCCGAATAAGGAGCCCCACTATAATATGCCACATACGCTTCAAAGGCTTTTTGAATACGCTGCAATACTTCCGGCGACAGCATCCTATCAGTTTCCATTTCAGTCCACAGGTTGTGAGCAGCCTCTGTATCACCCACTGCGACGCTCTCAATGAGATCATTCATAAAATAATCAAACGCTGCTTTACTAGTTTTTTGCTTAGCTTCATCTTTTTTCGTACCACTCTCATCAGAGTGAGATACTAACGGATTGTCCTGCATCGCTGAAGCGAACTGAGTGTATGCAGCTGATCGCGCTTGCAGTTGCAGTCTGCGAACTAATACACACTGTGGCTCAGTAAGATCACCCGCTATGGCCTTAGCAAAAACAAACTGAACAAGCTCTCGATACAGCTCTACACAATTCACCGAGCCTCCCCCTGCATTAAATAACTGCGGCGCTTGCAAAGCAGCAAGCAAAAGAGCCAAAAACTCTCGTCGTGCTGGAGGACTTGCTGGTTCATATATATCATTCTCTATATGTGCTCTAATGCACGCAGCTCTATATTCAGGAGCAATATCAGGATGTGCTGGTTTATAATAATAATCGTCCATACCCCGAAAGACGTACTCACCGCTATATTTATACAATGCATTATACCACGATGGACACTGAGCCGGGTCATAAAAAAAATAAGGCGATTGGCCCGCCGTAGGATTATCTCCCACAACAAAAAACTCTTTCCTACCATTTTGTATAAAAAAATTTCTTACTCCTGACGCCACGCACGAAAAATCCTCTGCACTCAACAAATGAAGATACGCAATAAGAGTAAATTTTTTATACTCCATGTAAGATGGACGATAGGCAGGAGTTTTATCCGCTCCAAAACAAAAATAAGGCCATGAGCGGTTCCCTGGTATCACATCCTCAAAACCATCACGAACACCCCCAAATGCCTCATCATCAGCGTCAGTGATAGTACTTGCAGTTACCAAACTGCTTCCATCATCACTCTCACCGTCACCCGGAGTAAGGCGTGCGGCCAACCAGGCAAACAATCTCCGTGACGCACCAGGATTAACCCCAGTCAACGCACCGTCAAGATGAGCTCTCGCCGCAGCATCCTCATGAAGGAGCGGCCGATCAACTCCTTCGCCATCGGCAAAAAAACCTGTTACACAAACAAAAAACTGAAAACATGCAGAAATAAAAAGAGAATAATTAAGACGCTTCATGGGGGAACTCCTGTGTCTTACATTGATACGATTTGTAATAACGAACACTTCAAGAGTGAAGCAGAAAATAAAATACCTTGCAACTTATTTTAGCGGATCAACAAAAACCTCCGAAAATCCATACACAATTGGCGTATCTTGACCCCAGGCATACAATTGACCGATCTCCGCACACACAGGGCCGACTGCTGCAGTACCATAATTTGAGCACCCAGAAAAATGCCGAGTGACACAGTCGCGGCCACCTAAAGCAAGATTGGTAACATTAGCAGTAATCCAATCTTTTAAACAACCTGCAACTACATATTTATTCTTGTTCAAATTGTCGACGGCATATTGAGAAAACACCTTGTCTAAGGCTACACTATTAAAAGTAGCTCGCAACTCAGCTTTAGACAAAGAGGCCACGTACCAATGCCACCACTTGGTAAACCAACCTAAACGAAATCTATACAACTCTAATTCATAACTATCTTCTTCCTCACTCTCTAAATCAGCACTCTCTGAAGATCCAGGCAACACAATACTCTCAGAACCGTCACTTTCAGAACCAGCACTCTCTGAACGAGCACTCTCTGAAGATCCAGGCAACACAATACTCTCAGAACCATCACTCTCAGAACCATCACTTTCAGAACCAGCACTCTCTGAAGACGCAGCTGACACAGTACTCGCTCCATCACTTACAGAAGAAAGAGAACTTATAGAACTCTGTGATGCAATACTTTCTGTATCGCCTGTAGAGTCAATTGATTCTGATGCAGCATCTCGCACTTCCTCGCCAAAACCTGGATATCCAAACATTTTTACCAAACTGCATGACGTCTCAAAAATAAGATCCAATATACACACACAGCTCTCTGTATCCCCCGCCAAAATATGCCTTAATAACAAAACTAATGCTTTTCGCATATTTCCCCACTTACTGAGTGTATGCTTAAAATATCGCAGCACTACGCTGCTTGCGGCCGGACGCCGAATGTCTAAATGTTGATCAAGAAGCGCAAGCTCCACCGGGCTATCTTCAACTTTTGCCAAAAAAACCTCTTCTTGCTTCAGCAGAATGCTGTCCGTAAAATATTTTTTAATCTTGCACGAAGGAGCAAAAATAGCACAAGCAAGATCATAAAACCTATCAGCCAAAAGCTGCCGACCAGCACCCGCCTCATAGGAGAAATGAAACCATTCGGCAGGCAGAAAAATAGCGCCCCCAACCTCAGGCAATGCAACGAAAAGTGCAACAATGGCATACAACACACACTGCGCCGAAATTTCAGCAGAACAAAAACGGCTCAAGTCTATTCTGTAACAAGGCTGAAATAATTTTATATAGGGCGGCTCAACATGAATACGATACACCTGAGTACCAAGCGATACTTCAAGCGCTGGCCGTGTCATCTCTTTCATATAGCGGTGCAAAGCATTCTTATCACCAAACGCAATAGGGATAGCAACCTCACCTATATATAATTCAAACGGCTGCGGGTATGAATACCGTGCTGAATCAAACGACTCTAGCACAACATGAAATCCTCTTTGGTACATGCCATTCATAGGTCGACCTCCAAATACTTCCCGCATTTTCTCGGTAAAAACAGAAAGCATTTTGGGAACCCCACCTCGGTCTTCCTCAAAGCCTTTATCACTCCCCACAAGAAAAAAAGAAATACAAAACACTACTGCAACGGCCATAACTCGACAATACTGTATCTTCACGAAGCATTCCTTTTTACAAATTTTGTAACTATCCGATACAGTCACAATAGTCTGCAGAAAAAAAAATCGTAAACAGATAACTAAAAATGAGGGCAGAAAGCTGTCACTTACCGATACAAAATGTAGAGAACACCATATCCATAATTTCTTCAGTAACTGACCTGCCGGAAAGCTCTGTAATAAGAGTCAACGCATGATGGAGCTGCGCCGCAAGCAGCTCATACGGCAGCTGGCCTAACTCACACTCTTTCTGTATACGCATAAGTAGCTGCTGCATATCTGAAAGCAATGCAAGCTGCCGCTGATTGAGAATAAAGGGATGAGAGATACTTTCGTATACGTTTTTCACCTGCCTCAAGATCTGGGACTTAAGAAGCGCAAGCCCCTCACCGGCCTGAGCACTGATACAAAACGATGACACTCCAGATTCTTGCAAAACCCACTCATGAACGCACCCCTTATCTGACTTGGTAAGGACTAACAAAACAGTTTTACCTTGCTGCGTCGCAAGTTGACGATACTCAGCAATAACCTCAGGTAGCGGCTCACTACTCCCGTCGCACACAAACATAATAATATCTGCAGCGGCCGCTTCATAGCGAGATCTAATAATACCCTCTTGCTCAATCGCATCATGTGTTACTCGAAGCCCAGCTGTATCAATATACGTCCACACATACCCACCGTCAGAAACAGTTGCTTCAATGCTATCTCGCGTAGTCCCCGGCACCTCACTAACAATAGCCCTCTTGCGACCCACTAATGCATTAAGCAACGTTGACTTGCCGGCATTCACACTACCCACCAATGCAATTTTAACTCCCTCACGCAGCTGCTGAACCTGCTTCTGTCCTCCACACAAAGGATCAAGCTTTTTAAGGAGTGCTTGTATGCGCTGCAAAATTAACGCCGCAAAATCTAAATCTAAATGTTCTTCTTCCAGAAACTCAAAACTAGCCTCAACATAGGCAGCAAGCTCAAATAACTCATGCTGTAAAGCGGCTATAGCCTGCGACAACGACCCTTCAAGCTGGGCCAAGCTCCGCACCGCAACCGCATGCGAAGGAGCCATAATAAGCTCATGCAATGCTTCTGCCTGAAGCATATCCATTTTACCATTCATCACCGCACGCTGAGTAAACTCTCCTGGCCGTGCATGACGCGCACCCAGTTCACACCCCCGCGCAATAATTGCTTGCACAATAAAACGATTATTGTGGCAGGTAATTTCAACAATATCGTTTCCGGTAAAAGTACGCGGAGCATGCATAAGCAAAAACAAAACCTGATCAATCAGTGATCCATCTGCAGCAATAACATGCCCATACACAATAGAATGAGAAGCACAGTCACTCAACACTTTGCCGTGTGGCAAGAGTGCCAGCCCAGAAGCAATCTCACGAGCCCTGCTCCCCTCAAAACGAATCAGCGCCAGGGCTCCCGCTCCTGGCGCTGTACATGATGCTACTATCGTATCCATCACCATTCAGTATCCTTATTTTTGAGACTCTTCGTCTTCAATAACAAAAAATGGCTGATACTTTTGATCTTTTTTTAATGGTTGCTTTGGAGCCGAAGCTTTTGATGCCCGAGCCAACTGCTCGTGCGCAAACTTCATTTGATCAGCAACAATATCATCGCCATGACTTGCACCCATAGTTGGTTGCTCAGAATTATGCATCACAATGCGAGGAGGCTGTTGTGAGCCTTCACCACGATCAGATCGATCATGCCCGCCTCGAGATCTGCGATCATTATTGCGACGATTATTTCCTTCACCACTGCGACCTTCGCGGCCTTCACGACCCTCTCTGCCTTCACGAGGTGCACCTGACGGACGACTTCCGCCTTCAGATGATTGACTTCTGCGATTATGCGCACTGCGCTGATGTCCTGAACGCATTTCTGGAGTATCCTGAATCTGCTCTTCACTATCAGCACTCATTGCAGAACCATCCGCTTTTGGTCCGGTAACCACCACACGATACCCAACAAATCGACTCTTATACATACGTTTCAACAACTGCATACCTAAGTATGAAAATGTTGCAAACAACATACGTTGATCATCATCGTTATCAAGCAAAGCTTGCTTAAAAGTAATAGTAAGAAGCTTATCTCCGGTCACTGTAGCTTCCGCTATAGGGGTAATACCCATACGTTTAGCCAATTCTCGAATTTCATGAAGTACAAACATCTTCCACTCATCACTCCATCCCTCAACAGTTTTCTGTTGAAATGATGCACGCTGCTGCTCAGTGCCTGCGTAGCGACGTGGACGCTCTTGTCCCTCATCACGCACATATCCACCCACTTCAGAACGGTTTGATGTGCTTGGTGCTGGATTTTCGCGACGCGCTTTTTGACGGTCACGGTATGAGTCACTTGACGATTTTTCATCGGTTTTATCACGACGATACTGAGGTGTAGTAACTTTTTCTGGTTTATAAAATATGCTTACAATAGCAGGACGGCGCGAAAGGCCTAAAAAATTTCGTTCACCTTCATCAAGCACTCGAATCGTAAATTCTTTTGGCTTGCCTGCTTCATTCCATGCTTTATCGATAGCACGTTCAATTGAGTTTGCTTCTTGCAAAATAGATTTCATTGATAACCTTACTTATAAATCATAAAAGACGGTACGTTATACTATACAAAAACGCCCCACAGCTGGGAACCCGCGAATCTGGCGGAAATCACCGTAACTAGACTGACACGACGCAAACGCTTTTCGCAAGAAAAGAGGACGAGATGTCTGCGTCATGGATTCTAACAGAATTAGAAAACACGCGCAAATGAAGGTTTTTTGGAGCGGGAAACGAGATTCGAACTCGCGACCCCTGCCATGGCAAGGCAGTGCTCTACCACTGAGCTATTCCCGCATGAAGAATTATTTTTTTGATATGGGTCGAAATAATATAGCCAAGCCGCCAAGATGTCAACAGTGAAATTACTGCTTCGCGTTAAAAAAAACCGAAACCATATTAAGAAGGTGTTTCACCGTAGCAGGAATCTCAACCCCTTGTGCCAGTAACGCATCGTAATTATACCGCATTGATTGGTGAATAGGAGGGACCACCACCGGCATATGCGCCACATCTCTTCCCTGAACAAGTACTTCATATACCATAGATGCCCCGTATACACCGTACACACCACCATGCTCACCAAACCCAAGCGCAGCGCCATGATACACCGATGAAAGCTCGCTTGCGCACAACGGTATCTGCTGCCTTACACAAACCTCAATCAGTAAATCCATATGAGCAGATACCAGTAAATCATTTAATG
Organism: bacterium; assembly: GCA_037139275.1. Classification (GTDB taxonomy): domain Bacteria; phylum Babelota; class Babeliae; order Babelales; family JAUPTZ01; genus JAUPTZ01. Next base: position 19,805 of record JBAXGS010000002.1, read on the forward strand.
AGCAGACCACCCCCGTACCTTTTTCAAGAGCAAGCCCTTTAATAAGATCTTCCACAATATGCATATCCACAACCGGCGCATGCACAATCTGAATACCGTGCACCATGCACACGGCGGTATACATGTCCATCTGCCGAGCAACCAGCGAGCTCACCGTATCACTTCCACTATCTGCTCCATACACCACCACAATCACAGCTAGCTGAGGCAAGACTGCACGTAGCATCTCTACTTGAAGCTCAAAATCAAATGGGAGCGCAGCAACGCCAGAAACCAACCGACCGGGAACTTCAAGTGTATCAACCACCCCTATTCCTGCAGGATCAATAACCCCACAAAAAATTTGAGGGATTGGATGCGGCACGCCATCAAAAAAATCTCTCACCTCTCGAGAGATCCAACTCCCCACCGTCACCACCACATCGTAGCGGGGGCCTGTCGTTAATGAAATAAGCAGAGAATGGAGAACCTCCAAACTTGACTGAAGTGGCACAATATCAATTTGAGGAGAGCCACCATGGCCCATTAAATCACGAAGGGTGGAAACAAACTGCTGGACCGCATGAAGCGCCCACCAACTTTTGTCATGAGGAATAATAATAAGAACTCGCTTCCTCGGAGGCGTTGCATGTTGTTTGCAAGGAGAAGAGCCAGCTCCTTTAAGCTTTACTTGCATTTTCCGCCACATCCGCGAAATCACTTGTAATAATCGATTCATACACAACCCCATACATCGTACTTGTCAGTATTTCATTGTTCATCGCAAAGAGTGGCATAGCTTAAACAAAAATAGATGTTTTACTAGTGTGGCTTCTTCTTCTATGCGCAAAGCACTCCTTATCTATTGCATGCGTCAGACATTACTCCGCTAGACGGCCAACACCTTTGCGAAGATGATAAATGAGCAGTGAAAGCGCCGCAGGCGTCATGCCCGGAATCAAATGTGCCTGCGCAATAGTAAGCGGGCGATGCCGCAAGAGCTTTTGTTGTAGCTCAAAACTAAGGCCTTCAATTTTTTGATACGGAAACTCGCTCCCAATCGTCAGCTGTGCAAACTGTTTCAGCTTGACCACTTCCGCTTCCTCTCGTGCAATATACCCGTCATACCGAACCGCCGCATGAATCTGCAGCAACGCGCGGCTACTAATCTCAGTCACCTCCAGCGCCTGCGCAAGCGCAGCACGCGCTCCGGCAATCGCCGCCTCATCAAAGACAAGTTGCTGAAAAGCCAAATAAATAGGCCGTTGCTTTGATTTAAGTACATAGGCACTACATGAATCCACTAATTCTTGTTCTTGCAGAAACCGATCATATACCGATTGCTCAATGGTACCGAGCGCATATCCATACGGAAGCAACCGAGCAAATACATTGTCTTGCCGTAAAATCAAGCGTCGTTCCGCCCGTGATGTAAACATCCGATACGGCTCATCGACCCCCAACGTGATAAGATCATCAATCATAACACCAATATAACTTTCACTCCGATCAAGAATGAATGGATCTTTGCCCTGTGATTTTAACGCAGCATTAATTCCAGCAATAATTCCTTGTCCTGCCGCCTCTTCATAGCCAGTAGTACCATTAATTTGCCCTGCAAAAAACAGTCCTGACACTTTTTTAGTTTCAAGCGAATGGGTCAAAATAGTAGGCTGCACAAAATCATATTCAACAGCATACCCCGGCCGCACAATCTCCGCCTGCTCAAAACCCGGGATCGATTGTATATAAGCAACTTGCACATCATACGGAAGCGAGGTCGATAGTCCGCTCGGATACACCTCATTAATTCCGGCTCCTTCAGGCTCAACAAACACATGATGGCTGAATCGATCCGGATATCGCCCAATTTTATCTTCAATCGACGGACAATATCGTGGCCCCACTCCTTTAATATTACCGCTGTACATAGCCGACAACCGAATATTACGGGCAATAATATCATGCGTCTGCTGGGTGGTATGCGCAATATAACACGGCATTTTTTCTTGCACCCCACCAACAGGTGCATCAAATCCAAAAAGGTACTCAAGCTTCTGTTCTTCTTGTTTTTCAAGCACTGCATAGTTAATACTGTCGGCGCGCAAACGAGGTGGCGTTCCTGTTTTAAGACGGCCCAGCTTTACCCCCAGAACATCATGAAGCACAGAAGACAAGCCAAACACTGCAGACTCACCAACACGCCCTCCACTTGTTTGCTCAAGCCCTATATGAAGCACCCCATTTAAGAATGTTCCGGCAGTAATCACAACACTCGTGGCAGTATAGGTAGTACGCTCACCATTCTGAGCAACAAGCACTCCACGAATAATTGATTGTTCTTCACCACGATCCAGCACTAATCCATCCACAGTACCTTCAATAATCGTTAAGTTTTCGGTGGCTCCCAAAATTTCTTGTGCCCGCTTTTTATACGCATATTTATCAATCTGAAGACGCAGTCCTTGTACTGCCGGCCCCTTACTGGTATTCAGCATACGTGCTTGCAGATAGGTATCCTGACACACCTGCGGCATCAGCCCACCCAGCGCGCTCACTTCATATACCATATGCCCTTTGCCAAGCCCACCAACAGACGGATTACACGGCATCAAGCCAATATGAGCGGCAGATAATGAAATTAAAGCAGTTGAAGCCCCCATGCGCGCACTAATATACGCTGCTTCCATGCCTGCATGACCACCACCCACAACAATAACATCAAATTTTTTCATGGTAATAAGCCTTTTTTAAAAATATTTTACTGTGCTGTTTCATGCCGAGAATGCGTGTTAACCACATGCATTCTTTTTAAAATAGGCGCTACTTCAGGATCAGCAGCCAGATCACGTACTATCTGTGGAAAATGAGGTTTATACTCTTGTGAAAGTCCGGCAATAACATTGATGTACAACTCTCGATACAACGTTAACACAACAATCGGCATCGTTGAAGGATGCTTACCATGAAATAAAATATCGGTAGCAAGCGTGAAAAGATGCCCTCCTATTGGTTTTGGATCCAAACCAAAACTCAATGCAGCCTCCAAGTTAATACCATCGATAATCCCGCAGAAAAACGTCACTCCCATCTCTGCGCATAATTTAGAAAATCCACCATTCAAATGTGCTGATGCATCAATTTCAAGTGAACAGAGCGTATCATGACCCGGCAATACCGCCGCTATTTTATCAAGCGCATTATAGCTACTTGCAAGCGGCAATGCGGTCACTTCAATACCACGCCCCTCTAAATAATTTTTCATAGATTCAGCCATACTTTCGGCCCGCTTATCACGAGGATCGGTAGACACAGTAAATGGAATAAGAACTTTTTTAACGGTTGGCTTTGCAATACACAGAAGCTTTGCCTGGATATTTGACCCTATTTCGCCTATAGAATCAACCCCAGTCATCATACCTCCTGGATGCTCATATGATTCAATAAGGCCCCATTCCACAGCAACGGTAACCCCTGCAAATACCACGGGTATCTCTATTGAACGCTTTTTCATAGTTTCATTCAGCGCAATGGCAGCAGTACCCCCAATAGCAACAATAACATCAGGTTTCTGCTCAAACACTGTTTCAACAGTTGCAAGCGTTCTTATTTTATCAAATACATCAAAGCCAAATTTGCGAATGACCACATCGCCAGCGTACTTACTCGCGGCCCATGCGTCTTCAATGCCCAAACACATGCGATCCACCGTGGTATATTCGGTGGGATGCAGCACAACAACTAACTTCTTAGCTGCCACTTCAGGAGAACGATAGGTTACATAATACGTGCCAATAATAGTTAAAGTGATAACAACTACGGTACTTATTATTTTTTTAAGATGGGTAGACTTCATACGGCTTTCTGGTTCCTTTATAGAGCTGCAGACGCATATATATGTATGCGCTTATACAAGCTTTGTTCTTTTAGTATTGTCTCAATACAAAAATTGGTCAATAGTTACACGAGCTTTTAGCCGCAAGCAGCTGGCAAAAAAGCTCTTCATATAAGAAAAATAAACAGGTAGACGCACACCACCTTCCCCCATAAAAAACTGTCCCATAAAACTCCAAAAGCGCCACTGCGCAAAGGTTTTTGCATCCAAATGATTGATTTTCATCTCTTAAGCGATCTAACCTTGCATCCGAGAGAAAACGAAACACTGTATGCAGCAATCATTCTCTCAGATTGTATATATCTATGAAAGGAACAATATGACCTACTATGCACTAGACTCTGTCGGCAACCGATTTTCCCTTAACACACTGGTGCTTTTATAACAAAAGCATTTCGTGCACATACATATATTCCGTTGATACCAAAAAGGCCTTGTTTTGCAGGGCCTTTTTTTTTATACAGCACTCTTGTAGACTGCAGCTTTCTTGAAAGGATATGTATGGTCTCTCTCATTACCAATGAAAACTTTAATACGCTTGTTATCAACGCAGAAAAACCTGTAGTTATCGATTTTTTTGCAGAATGGTGTGGCCCCTGCCGTCAAATGGCACCCGGCTTTGAAGACCTCTCACGAGAACTAAAAGATTCATATGTTTTCGGCAAGGTAGACATTGATGAAGACAGAGAGCTTGCTATTAATCATGGCATTGCATCAATCCCAACACTGGTATTCTACAATGCAGGCAAGCAAGTAGGGTCAATTTCTGGCTTTATGTCAAAACAAGAAATCAAAGCAAAACTCATTGCAATCTTTGGGCAATAATCTATCGCGTCATACCCGCTACCGCTTGATGAACCGGCATATCGTCATCTTCTGATGCGTTTTCTTTGTCAGTATCATATAAACTGTCTGCATGATCATTAGCGGCGGAAACATGCTTATGCTTTACATAAGTTGTGAGGCCCCGTCGCGCAATACCTACTGCAGCACCAAGCGCTGCCATGGTATTTGCATTGCTCACTACTTTTGAATCTTTCTTTGTCGGGTTTTCAACGACAGGATCGGTCTCTCGCCTTGTATGCGCCCAATGCGCACCTGATTTAAGAAATGTCTCCAAAGCCATCATAGCAAAAATAGCTCCTTTTTTAGCACGAAGCCGACGAAGGTATTTTTGGACTGCTGGCTTGTTTTTGTTCTGTGCTAAAAACTTATTGTAAGCCAGTGTCGCCTTTGCATTCAACGCCACATTCGTATGATCATACAAGGCAAGCACTGGCTGAGCAACTTGACGCTCAAGCATCGAGACACCAGCAGAAACTTGATCTGCTTCATACCGTCGATCCGCTTTTTTATATGCTTTTTCAGTGTTTTCACCGGCAGGTGGAGGGGTTGGCTCTGCATTAAACTCAGTTTCACCAAAAAGACCTCTATTAAGCCGACGCTCCTGCTCAAGAGTCTTTGAGTTACTCATAGCACCACGACCATAAAATGCATCAGCCGAACGACCTGCAACCGATGCAGCCGCTCCTGCTGCCATTACTTTTGCATTCTGCGAATCAAAACTCAGCACATCGGCCACATCGCCAAGTATGCCTGTATTGACCCCAAACGCATCGGCGCGTTCAAAGTATTTACGAGGGGTGCTCTTAGGCCGACGTATAAACCGATCTTTTGCGTCATCAAGAAGGCGCGGACGAGCATTATTGAATTCACGAATCTTCTCGTTTTTTGATTCTCGTTTTCGCCGCTCTGATGGCGATTCAGTTACCGGCCCAGGTATTGCAGGAATTTCAGGCAGATTGTTCTCAAGCTGTGGAGCATGCACTTTTGAATTAAACACCATGCCATGCTCTGCACCTACTCCTGAATGTGGATAGCCTTCAGACTTGAGATTTAGACGCTTGAATGGTCCAGCACGAAGCCAGTCACGCTCGGCTTTTAATCGTATTTTCTGAGCAGCAAGAGCACCTTCATATCGCTCTCTCTTGGCAACTAATTCACTCCTTTCTGTTGCGAAAACAGATGGTTCTAATTCATAGCCACCTACATATTCTCTTCGTACTAACTTCTCTAGCAGATCACTCCATTCCTTTGTTCTGTCATTAAACTCACTCATTGCCTCAGATAATTTTTTAAATAAGTGCGCCAAAGCATCTTTTGTTTTTTCTAGTAAACCTTTCCCTCCTACCTTGTCAGGATGCAACGCAAGCCCGAAAACCAAGTATGCTTTTCTTCTCTCGCCTTCAGTAGTAAAAACTGGAAATGTGTGATTAAAAGAATCTGGATTGGCTAAAACCAGGCTTGGCGCTGGAATCTCCCTGGCGCCAAGCTTAGATATATTAGGATCAGGTAATTTAGCTAGGTTATGGTACTGTATCCATATATCTTTAAATTTTTCATGTGATCTACCTAACTCATCTTGTGACGCAACAGGATTGCCAACCCCAGCACCACCGCCAGAAGGCGCACCTGCGCCAACCCCCGCACCCGCAGGAGCACCAGCCCCTTGAGCTGCAACAGCAGGTCCCGGAATGGCCGGCTCCGCATCCATCGCACAGCATGCACTCGACAATCCACTCATCACAATCATCATAATAATACTGTACATACCAGGCCCCTCTTCTGTGAATAATACTTACTAAAGCTGCATAGCAACTAAAATGGGTGCTCATTTTAGTTTAAAAGGCTGATCCGACTACGTACACTCGTCATTACGAGGAACGAAGCAATCCATACTTATTCTCTGGATTGCCACGCTACCAGCCACAACGGGCTTGCAGCTCGCAATGACGCACTTCTATGCGCGTCTATATATCAACATTTTAATTGCATATGACTTTGGTACTCCCATCTTGTCACTCAATTAACTTCTACTCATCAAGTGTACAAATATCATGAAGCCTGCAACAAGAAAGCAGGGTTTTTAGGCTGAAAGCTTTGTATCTACCACTGTATGCCCGAGATCATGAAGCTGAGCTCGTAGCTCATCTGCCCGCTTCCAGTTCCGCTCACGGCGTGCTTGGTCACGCTCAGCAATCAAAGCAGTAATCTCCTCAGAAGAAACCTGCTCAACACCGTGCAGAGGCTGCAATGTCAGCCCTAGCACCTGCTGTAAGAACAATCTCACCGCTTGCCGCCGCTCCTGCGTTGCGGTAAATACATCCATACTTCCAAAGAGTAGTCCCAGTACTTTGGGAATATTACCATCATCAGCAAGCGCATCAAGAATCGCATTGGCCTGCTCGCACTCATCTGCAAGCTTCTGCCATAGC
>JBAXGS010000003.1:0-21833 GCA_037139275.1 bacterium
TTCAACCGAATAACAAAACAAATGAGGGTCATCTGAACCAAACGCAGGAACAAACACACCCTTATATCCTGACGAACACTGCACCGCCTGATTATTCACCTCGCTCGGATGAGAGGGAATATCACCAGTTACCGGAACAATTCTAATTTTTAAATTTGCATGCGCAGGGTCAACTGATATTTGAAAATTTGCTTCATCAGAACCTCGCTCAGCCTCTCCGCTCCGCAGGAGTTGCCGCTGCGAAAACAATTCAATTGGTTCCATCTCAAATGCACCCGCAAGCTTGCGAAGCGCATCTTCATTCCATCGACGGGTATGATTCTTGATGTGTGTCAAATAACTCTCTGACATGCCGGTCTTTTCGGCTAATACTTTTGTTGTCCAACGACGTTCTCTGAGTAATTCCCGAATTCTCAGTTTTGTAGATACCATAACCAACTCCATATAAAGCATACCTACTCGGTGCTTGCACCATTAAGTATAGGAAACCACACCATGTTATGTAACCGTGACGGTGAACCGTTCTGAGTTACAGTCTAACAAACCTTGACACATAGTCAACCCAAGCAAACACTGCTTATTCACCGAACAATGCTTCTCAGATTTAATCAACTTTTTGATAACGATAAATAACCTTACCAATAATACGATAGGCGTCCTTACTCTTTGAGAGCGCAATCGGAGCCTGCTTACGGCTTGGTGACTCTAAAATAATAAATCCCTCAGCATAGGAAATCTGCATAAACTGACGCATTTGCCGTCCAGCATCACCATATTCAACTGCCACTAAATCTCCAGAAAAGATTTCAGCGGCCGGCGATACAATGAGATAATCACCTTTATTAAGCTCAGGCTTAAACGTATTTACATCAAGTTTAACGCAAAACATATCAGGATCGGCGCAACCCATAACAGGCACAAATAAATCTTTGCACCCCGTGGTCATTTGAGTCACTTGGTTAGTATAAGGAGAGGGGTGGGCCGGAATTTCTTTCATAACCGGTACAATTTTGGGAGCAAGAGATGGAGCAAGATACTCAGAAGAATCTTTCTTAACAAAGCGTTCTTTCCGATCAGTGACCGATTTTTTACGATTACTAAAAAGCTCAATAGGATGCGACTCAAACGCTTCTGCAAGACGTTTTAAGGTGTCTTCATTCCAGCGCCGGGTTCTATTCTTTATATGGGTTAAATAACTTTCAGACATCCCTGTCTTTTCCGCAAGCATCTTGGTGGTCCATCGTTTTTCACGAAGGAGCTCCTTGACCCGCAACTCTGTTGCAGATGACACCATAGCCTTCTCCTTACCTACAATTTAATATCCTGCAAGATTTTTGTATGTGTTATTAATCATGCATATGTTATTGATACAAATTCTCACATCCCCCATTACACGAGAACAGCGGGCAAGTATAACGACAACTCAGACAAAATTATACAAGAAAAATAGAGTCTGTTAGAATTACGCATCATTCATTATTTAAAAGTCAGCTTCATGAAAAAAAACACCCTCGCTATTCCAGATTTTTACGAACATGAAGCATGGGCATTGTCGCGCCTGGTATGCGGCATTGATGAAGTTGGTCGCGGATGCCTTGCAGGGCCTGTGGTAGTGGCAGCAGTTATCCTCCCACTCAACACAGACATGCCCTTTAAAGATTCAAAGAAAATGACTCCTCGAGCCCGAGACCATGCATATGACTGGATAACTACCCATGCGGCATATGCAGTAGCAGCCGCCGATCACGACTACATTTCCTCCCATAATATTTATCAAGCAACGCTTTACGCGATGAGACAAGCGGTTAGTTTACTCAGCGCGCAGCACCCAGACACATTTAAACAAGTTCAAACTATTACCGTAGATGCAATGCCGCTCACACTGCAAGCCCACACCAACTCCCCGCGCATTGCTTCATTTATTAAGGGAGAAGAATTCTCACGCTCTATTGCAGCTGCATCTATTGTAGCCAAAGTAACCCGAGACCGGCTTATGAGCACACTCGCGCTGCTTTTTCCCCGTTACACGTTTGCTGCCGATAAATCATACGCCACCGCCATACACTGCCGCACACTCAAAACTGCTCCGGCAACATTCATTCACCGTCGCGATTTTATACACACCGTTCGCACCAAAGAAACCAAGAGATCTTATGAAACCTGATACAAAAAAACACCCTCACGCTCCGGCTTTTGGAGAAATCATTACCAGCAACCTCACCAGCTATATGGCACAATGCTGGGATTGGGAGACACTCCCCTCATTCGGATCACTCGTATGTACAGAGCATAATGGATTATTGATCTATGGCATTGTTACCGCCCTTGAAACCGGCTCAACCGATCCTAATCGATTACCATTTCCGTATCAAAAAACACATGCCGAGCTCCGCCGCGAACATCCGCAAATTTTTGAATTTCTCAAAACCGTATTCACCGCTTCTATTGTCGGCCATAGCACAGCACCTTCCGTTCTTCACCGCACGCTTCCCCCGCATCCCGCCCAGATTCATCAATTTGTACGCCCGGCAACACCACAAGAGGAGCAACTCTTTTTCTCATCACCACACTTTCTGGCGCTCTTCTTTAATACCAATGCAGGAAACCCGCTCCTTGACGAGCTTCTCATCACACTCCTTAGCACGCTCATTACTCACGATATGTTCACGCCAGCGCTCTTTGAAGACTATTATCACACCCTCACACTGCTTCTGGGCAATGACTATCGCCGTCTCAAGGTACTCCTCCAGCGAATTGAAACGGCACATGCATCTGTGTTGGCAAAACAACTGACACTTTCTTAAAGGACTGCTATGAAATTCTTAACTACTTTCTCATGGGAAAAAACTTGGACGCTCTGGTCATGGCAAAAAACCTGGTCTCGAGAAATTAGCAAACCGGTTGCTTTCACTATTCTCTGTGCAATGCTCTGTATCGGTGGTGGTATTTACTATGGCCTGACCCATTCTGCCTGGGGGCAACTTCATATCGGCCTTATCTACGCACAACAAGATCACCCCAATTATGAGAAAGCAGAATACTGGTGGCAGCTCGCCGCAGATCAAGGCAATAACAACGCGCGGCACGAACTCTATGCATTGGCAAACGATATCTACTATTTAGAAGAAAAAAACACAGCCAAAGCACTCGCTATCCTAATGCCACTGGCAGAACAAGGATACCCAATAGCACAATATATATGTGGCATCATATTGCTTTATAATGAAAATAGTATTGAGGCAAACCCTCCCCAAGGAATATCTTGGATCAGTAAAGCAGCTGCACAAGGAGATATAACTTCTCAAGAACTCATGGGGCATATCTATTTCGACGGTGACGGCGTTTCTAAAAATTATGAAGAAGCAGCATACTGGTGGAAGCTTGCCGCAGATCAAGGCAATAGCGATGCTCAACACAACCTGTGTGCATTGGCAAACGATATCTACTATTTAGAAGAAAAAAACACAGCCAAAGCACTCGCTATCCTAATGCCACTTGCACAACAAGGTCACCCAATCGCACAATATGTATGCGGAGCTTTTTTTTATGATGGGCATGGCATGAAAGCAAACAAACAGAAAGGCCTCTATTGGTTGAATGAAGCAGCAAAACAAGGACATACAGAAGCACAAGCATTTATAGGACAAGCATACTACTCCGGTGAAGAAATTCCTCAAAATTATACGCTCGCTCTGTACTGGTCACTGCGCGCTGCACAAAAAGGGTCAGTGCGAGCGCAATACAATCTTGGAAGCCTTTACTCCTATGGTGATGGTGTCAAAGAAAACGAAAAAACTGCTGCACGCTGGTGGAAACTTGCAGCAGACCAAGGCGACATTCTTGCTCAAGATGCACTCAAGCGCTCAAAGTATAGGAACCGCTTAGTCAAAAGGATCATCGCAAAAAAACTCACTCTCTCATAACCCATCAAAAACAAGAGCGCCCAGATTTCTCCAGGCGCTTTGTATAGTTTTCTTGCAAAATTCAGCGGTTAGCTTACGATATCTTTCAGCTTTTTGCCTGCGCGAAACTTTGGAACTCTCTTTGCAGAGATTTGCATTTTCTTGCCGGTAGCTGGGTTAATACCTGTACGTGCTTTACGCTTCATTACACAGAACGTTCCGAAACCAGTAAGAACAACTGATTTACCTTTCTTAAGTGATCCTTCGATCGACTTAACAAAAGCTTCCAGCATACTCTTACACGCTGTTTTAGGGAGTTTTGTGTCTTTTGCCATTTGCTCAATGAGCATAGCTTTATTCATACGATCTCCTTAGTCAATTACGACTAATGCATTGATTATTATTTCACCAATACAAAGACAAAAGACAACGGCACAGTTAAGAAGCGAGATGATAATCAAAATATTGGGACAGCTTTGTCAATAAAAAAAAATAATGATGAAAAAACCAACTTACAGAAAGTTGGTGCCGAGAGTCGGACTCGAACCGACACAGACATACGTCCGAGGGATTTTAAGTCCCTTGCGTCTACCATTTCGCCATCCCGGCACGGATGTTTTGGAGGCGGCACCCGGATTCGAACCGGGGGTCAAGGTTTTGCAGACCACTGCCTTACCACTTGGCTATGCCGCCGTATTATTTTCTACAGATTTGCTCAAAAGCGTCTGAGTCATAGTACCTCGCAAGTCAGCAAGACCTGCTTCAGTAATATAAACATACACAAACGAACCAATTAAAGAATCATCGCCGTCAAACACAACTCGATGATTTCCTGAAGAACGAGCGAGCAGTTTACCACTTGTGGAGCGTTTTTCAACCAAAACGCGTAAGTTCTTTCCAACATACCTCTGATTACGCTCTACACCAATCTCGCGTTGACGTTCCTGGAGCGCAGAAAGACGTGCTGCTTTTTCTTCCTCAGAACACGTATCACCCATTGTATAAGCCTTTGTATACTTACGACGTGAATACACAAAAGAGTACACAAGGTCAAACCCTACCTCTTCCATCACTTCACGGGTTTCCAAATACTCTTCGTGTGTCTCGCCCGGAAAGCCCACAATAATGTCGGTGGTTATGGTTACCTCAGGCACTAATGCCCGAATTAACGCAACCTGGTCAATATACTCTTCGCGAGTATACGTTCGATTCATTAACTCAAGCACCCGAGTAGAACCTGCCTGCAAAGGAAAGTGGCACCATGAACATAATTTTTCTGCATAGCGGGCCATAGTCTCAAGCACATCACGGGTCATATCTTTGGGATGCGGGCTAATATACCGAACCCAAAACTCCCCAGGGATCACTGCCACCGCCTCAAGAAGTGCAGCAAATCGAGCCCCAGACTGCGGGCAGGTATATGAATTAACGTTCTGACCAATCAAGGTAATTTCTTTTGCTCCCGCCGCCACTTCATGCGTCACGCGAAGCACAATGTCTTCAAGCGGATAACTTACTTCTTTGCCGCGGGTCATCGGCACAATGCAATACGTACAATAATTATCACATCCGGTTGTAATGTTTACAAATGCTCGCTTCACTTCGCCCACCGGTGCAAGTGAGCCACCCATCGCCGCTTGAGCACTGTCCCGAAGCAGCTGAGCAGGAATAACGGTTGTTCTTTTTTTCAAAGCCGCTTTGACATCACGCCCCAGCTTTGGTAGCGATCTGTCACGTCGCCCGGTTTGGGCAAAAAATTGTTTTTCGGTCTGTAGCTGCACAATTACATCGGCAAGATAGGTAAGAAATGAGCTCCGCTCATCGCGCGCACCCGACACAAATGATACATGATCAAATCGCGTCAGCATCTCTTGTTTGCGATAGCTGGCCACGCAGCCAATAATGCCCACTTTAAGATATGGCAATGCTTTTTTATACTCAGCAATCTCACCAAGGTACGAATACAACTTCTGTTCTGCTTTCTCGCGAATGGCACAGGTATTCACCATAATGAGATCAGCCTCTGCCTCACTCTCCACCTGAAAACAGCCAAGGCCCTCAAGAAATGAACTTATTCCGGCCGAATCGGCTACATTGGCCTGACAGCCATACGTTTTAAAAAAAACAGCGACTTTTGTTAATCCACTCATGTCGGAATTATAGTCAGATATCATACTGCACTCACTTTTACTGGTGTAACCACTTCATTAGGTTACAAGTATACAGGCATACCAATAAATGTGAATGGCATACTCGTGCAAGAACTACTTTTTACCGGGCCTAATAGGTCTAGGTATTGTATGGCCTTGAATGGGGAAAAGAACATCAGACTGAATCAGATTAAATACCTCTTGAGCCTTTTGCCCAAAAGCATTTAATTGACCGCCAAGGTTAGATACTGGGATTGCAGCCCTCAAGTTTCTCACAACACTGCCTACCGTAAGAGTATCACCATCGCGCTCACTGGAGGGTCGTTGAAGATGTTTCACATATAAACTTTCTACAAAATCATTCAACGTTGGCGGCAATGTACTTATCTTTTTAGCCAATGGTATTAATTTCCCACTTTCATCTTTTGCTTCCGGACTAGCAAGATTAATACCTTTCATCTGCCTATAAGCATTATACAGCATCGAATATGCTGCATATAACCGAATCTTATCCTCTGTTATACCGACTGCTCTGGCTGCCTCAACAAGCGCACTATCATCCTCGCTTATGCGACCTGATACTCGAGCACGCTGTCTTCTTGCTTCTTCGGCTCTTCTTGCTTCTTCGGCTCTTCTTGCTTCTTCGGCTCTTCTTGCTTCTGCTTCCCCTTCTGTTTCAGCAATAAATGTCATATTCGGGTAGCGTTCTCGCATCCGAGTGAAATATCCTTGAATAATATCTTCTCTTCTCACATTATAGTATCTGGACCAACCATATAGGGCCCATGATATTTCAGCGTCTGCCGCTAAGACTCGTACATTGTTTACTCTAGGTATAAAATGCTGATTATTATCAGAAAAGCCCGCATAAGTCTCAAACATATTCACAGCGTTATTAAGCCGCTTGTTATACATCCATGGTCGCTGATCACGGGTTGCCCAAATTATCCCACCAATTGCCGCCACAACAACGGCAGCTACCGCGATGCCAATCAACGCTTTTTTCCATCTCGCCATCACGCGCTTACTACAGCCTTTTTGCGCATAGCACCATGCCACCACTTCATCAAGCAAAGGGTCGACAGAATATTTCTGAACAAAATCAATACGCTTGATAAGCTTATATATCTGAAGACGAATTTTTTTAAGTGGGTTTTGTTCAGCAATTATTAATTGAACCGACACAAACAACTCATAAAGCTCAGCATATTCAGACCGCTCACCAAGCGCAAGAGCCAAATCGTCAGCGCTGCGCCCCGTATATACCGCAGCAGCACTTGGCTGCGATTTTTCTAATAACGTAACCACCCCTCTTTTACCTGAAGCACACCACGCAAGGACCAAATCAAGACCTTCATCTGATGAATAATTCTGTATAAATGCCACTTGTTTTATCAGCGCATTACACGCAGCCGTAATATTTTTTTTCGGAGCACCCGATGCCTGCAACGTATCAATTTCACGCATTGCATCAATCAAGGGTACATATTCTGGCTTCTCACTCAGCATAGCAATAAGTGCCTCTGTCTCATTGGAACTACTGTTCTGCAAAACACCTTGGGCGCACATTGCCCAACCATCAATCACCAGAAAGCTTAATATAATTATATATAAACTCATAAAGCCCTTATTTTTTCTGTATACTTAATATTAAGTATACACAGACCATGGAGCGTCTCATAGGTTATTAAAGACTTTTTAACAAACTATAGTAACAAACGTGACTCCTTAGGCACTCCTTTCCCCCACCGCAACAACCAATCAGCCGGTCCTGGTGCTGGCAAGCGGCATCAATCATGTAAATGAAAAAAGCATTAAACAATGAAAAAAGCATTAAACAGTGAGCAGGAAAAAAATTATTAAGGCCGATGCCGACTTCACCCACGGAGTGAATGGCATGCAGAGTTACCCCAACTCCTTGAAGCGTTCTGGGTCTATGCAGACAAGAAGCTCTCTCAGCGATGGGAGAGACGCACACAAAGCCTTTGCCACCTCATTGGCAAGATCTTCTTTATATATGTGCGACGTTTGATTGCGCGTCCTAGTCAGCTCTATCAAGTGCAGCGACTGTGATTCAGTAATAAGACGGCTCTTTGCTGATTCAATGATAATGGCACGAGGATTTACCAGATCAAGCTCAAGATTAAGTCGATTTTCCAATACCCACTTAAGATGCTTAAAAAGCAATTCGATAAACAGTTCAAAGATTTTTATTAATGCTGTTCGCGCCGATTCGATTTGATAGTCATATACTTCACGCTCATCAAAAGTATCCTCGTCAAGGTAACCCCGAGAAAGATATTTTTGGTAATACTTAACCGCTTTTGTAAAGCTATCAAAAGCATTACAAACATTTTCATATTTCAACGTTAATTCGTCCATTCAACACCATCCCGTTTTACCTCATCTAACAAACGAGGGCTTGCTTCAAAAAGATCAACTAAATCTACTTCAACCGGTATTCGCGCCTCACTAATATCATCATATAACGCATAAATGACGCTCCGGGGAATTTTTTCTCCTACAAAAATAGCAACGTCAATATCCGCTCCTTCTTTATACGTCTTACGAGCGCGTGAACCAAATAAATAAATCCGAGCAGAGGGAATTCTTTTTAAAATCAGAGCAACCAGCTGCTCTTTATACCCAACAAGCAGTTTTTCAAGATCTTCTTTATTTGTTTTCATATACACCTTCAATCTCTCATAGCTCTCTGAATGAGTTAGAGCCTAACATTTTACATGGCGTATGTTCAATGCTTGACATGTACCGCTCTACACCCATAACTCAACAATAATGAATAATATTATGAAACCGTGCCGTTATTGCTGAAGGATTTCTATAGCCATGCGGCTGATCTGCTGCAAAAGAAATACCCTCGCCGCTTGAAAGCCGATGCCATATTCCCGCAATCAAAACTTCCATCGAGCCCGCAACTACCACCACATGCTCAACAACCCCCTGCTGGTGAGGAAGTGATAGGTGCTCATAGTGTGGAGACAACTCAATAACAAAAAGCTCAAATTTAAGCTGCTCATCAAAAGGAAAAAGAGGGACAACCTGCATTCGAAGCTCATTTAGGTGAACGCTTTGAACGTGCTCACCACCCTGAGCAAGACCATGCGCCAGATTGTTATTTTCCGCAATAAACAAAGAAAAAGGCGCATCGAAGCCGACTGCTATCTTCCAGAGTGTGGCAACGGTCGGGCTTGACTCTCCCCGCTCTATCTGCCCGAGCATTGCTTTACTCACTCCGGTAGCGAGCGCAACTTTATCTAAGCTCAACCCTTTTTTTTGCCGCAGCTCTTTCAAAGTGGCCGCGATATGTTTGTTTAAATCTTCCATCATTATCCTCATAAAAAACACTTGTGCGCCATGACGCACAATGGTACTATAGCACAGTATGCGTTTTAACGCACAACCTGTAAACCATCTGAAAGGCCATTATGTCTCAGGAAACAAAAACCCTCAGCAAAAGTGCGCAGAGCGTACAACTCGCTCTCGCTGAAAAAGGCTTGACGCTTACTGTCATCGAACTTTCTTCAAGCACCCGCACCGCCCAAGACGCAGCACAAAGCATCGGCTGCTCAGTGGCGCAAATTATGAAATCACTCCTTTTCCGCACCGCAACAACCAATCAGCCGGTCCTGGTGCTGGCCAGTGGCCCCAATCGTGTAAATGAAAAAAGCATTGAACAGTGGGTAGGAGAAAAAATTGTTAAGGCTGATGCCGACTTCACCCGCGAAGTAACTGGATTTGCAATAGGAGGGATCCCGCCCATCGGCCACAAACAGGCTATTGCTCATACCTTCATTGATGAAGATTTACTGCACCATGAAATGCTCTGGGCCGCCGCTGGCACGCCTCATGCAGTTTTTTCCCTCAACTCGAGCAATATTGAAGAGCTCATTAAAGGCAAAGTAATTGCCATTAAGTGATCAGGGAACAATCTCCTCAGGAAGCATGGCACGCGCAATTATTTGAAATGATTCAATATCAACAACAATCAACCCATACCGAAAAATAAACCCCCACGACTTTTTATTCTTAATAAAAGGAAGATCGTGGATAAGTGGCCGGATATCAGTTGGTAATGCATTAAAATATTTAATATTGCGGCGAAATGGCTTAAACCCGCCACCCATATCAACTTGATACGGCATTTCATCATCAACAATCCCAATTGCGGTAAATTTTTGACAAAGCTCAATACCCCCCATGGTGACTTTAGGAGAATAATAAATAAGCCAATCCCCTTTACGCAGCCGTCTGGCCGGCGCTACCTTGCCATGGCAAAATTGGGCAATACCAAGCTCAATAGCACTCGCAACATGATCACGAGATGCAACCCCAATCCAATAGCGTTTTTGTTGTTCACTCATCTTTTCCTCCTGTCACTGCGCTAAGCATATGGATTAAATCTGCCTGCTCTGAGATCGATATCTTCCCAAAGAAATTAGCATCAATTTGTTCTACTAACGGCACCAATTTTACAATTAACTCCGTACCGGCCGCAGTCAACGCTACCGTCTTTGCCCGCGTATCAATTTCGTGGTCTGCTCGCTGCACCAACCCCACATATGCCAGTTTTTTGAGTGCTTGCGATACCGTCATCTTATCAAGCTTAGTCCAGGAAATAAGCGCGGCTTGTGTCGCCATCTGCTCATGCTCTTCAAACCAACAAATAACTGCCATCACCACAAATTGTGCATGCGATATCTCAAACGGCTCAAGCTCCTTTTTGATGAGTCGTTGCCACATCATCGTTGTTTGCCACAACAAAAACCCAGGACTATCTGCCGCTCGCTCGAAGCCAAATACCGATTTATTTTTCATTCATACTCCTTGCAAGGCTAACCAATGCTTCTATTTCACTTGGAACAGTATCTGCAACTTTTTTTGCCACCAACGTAATCCATAACCATTTGAGCCAGCCGGTAACCACCAGATGATTTGTTAATTTAACTGATCCATCAGCAAGCTCTTCAACATAATGAGTGTCATACATTTTTGCACCCCAGAACGTGGTGCAATCAGTGAATTGCTTATGATCCTGAATATCTACAAGCATAATCTTTACTGCGCCAACCCCTTTGGGCTTAAGCATAAAGTAATTACCGACTTCAAACCGCCCCACAAGAGTGCAATATTCTAAATCACCATGCCATTTAGGCCAATTATTTACATCGGTCCATAAGGCCCAGATGTGTTCTTTTTTTATCCCAAAATAGATTTTGGTAAATGTGCGCTGCCACATATAGGGCTCCTTTGTAATTAAGTATATTATATGCAAATTTACTAAATTGCGGAGTTGCCCGCAAGCACCAACACTCCCAAGACTACTTAGAGGCACCCTTCGCCCCCTTCACAATACAGCACAACCTGTTAGAATAATGCTTGGTACATAAAATTTTCACAGTACAGGAGCGACCATGAGTTGCCGTACATACTCTCTCTACCTTGCCTTAATTTCATGCATAACCGTAGCCATCAACACTGCCACTCCTGAACAAACATCAGCAGAACCAAAAGAAAAAACTATGACACAACAAACAACACCACAGCCAACTGGCTCACTTGCTTTTACTACGCAATCATTCGAAATTACTGACAATACCCGCCAAGAGCCAAGTGACCCGTCAAAAAAACGTAAGCTCATCTTGCAATGCTGGATCCCTCAGCGCCCCTCATCATCGGCACCGCAAACACCTTTCCCTCTCATTCTTTTTTCCCACGGGTATTTAGGGGTAGTGCCAGACGATTACTCGCTTATTCTTGAAGATATGGCTAGTCATGGCTACCTGGTCGCTGCCATTACACACACCTCGTTTGCCACGACCACCACATTCGCCGATGGTCGGGTCATACCAATGGATGAAGATAGGCTTAAAAACTGGAGCTTTGAGCGTATGTGCGCTGACCAAACCATTTGGACCGCCGACGTTCAATGTGTACTGAGTTATTTGGAACACGGCGTCGCCGATTCTATCCACCTTCTCTATGGCATGTATGATTCAAAAAAAATTGGGATGTGTGGGCACTCGTTTGGTGGTTCCACTGCATTTTTAATGTGCCTAACCGATGATCGCGTTAAAGCAGGAGTTAATTTTGATGGCGCACTTATGTGCACACAGAAGGCAAGCAGCCTTACCAAACCTTTTCTCTTCATGTGGGCCGAGACATCACTCAAACTTTGGGAGAATACTGATCAAGAAATTGCCACACTAACCGGCTATACCCCGGAGCTTATTAATCAATTCAGAGGGGCACTTGAAAATGCGTATGACACCGCAGCGCAGCCTGCACTATCTCACATCACCATTCCTCAGTTTAGTCATGTCGACTTTACTAAAAATGAAATGCTCAAAGAAACACCACTTCCTCAAGATATGATTGATGCGCTCGCACTCATCAGAACATCGGTCGTTGATTTTTTTAACAAGAATCTTTGATCTATAAGCCTTTTCATACAGGCTATTCCTGCCTCATGCGCACATTCCATGGCACCGCATAGACATGCTCATCAATCCTATAACACTCTGAGCCGGTGTACACTATGATTCCGGGCATCACCGTCATCCCATTTATGTTATGATACCTTTCACGAAACGACTGCATACTCCGCACATCATACAAATTGAGCCGGGACTGCATCTTAATTTCTATAGGATACAGTTTGTTATCAAACGAAATAATCAAATCAATCTCTGCACTCCCGCTGGTGGCACGCCAGTGATATAAATGCGCGCTAAACGGCAAAGTAGCAAGAAGCGTATCAATAGTATTTGCCAGCATTGTTTCAAAAAGCCTGCCGCACAATGGATTATTACGCAGCGCCTCAGGACTTGATATGCGCTGTAAATAACAGGCCATACCAGTATCGGTTATATACCCTTTTGGCTTTTGAGAAATACGCTTCAGTGGGTTGCCATCATACGCAGGAATCTCTCGCCATTGATAACTTTGTTTTAGCAAGGCAATCCATTTCTTCGCTGTCGGCCCGGCAACATGAATCTCTCTTCCCAGTTGTTCATAATTTATTTCTTGAGCGGTCAAAGCGGCTGCAATACCAAGAAACGCGGCGAACTCTTCTACATCTTGCAGCGGCGCAAACGTTAATACGTCACGCTGAATATACGTACGCACATACGACTCAAACTGATTGTGCAATAGTTCGTCAGGCACATTCAAATAGCCAGGCATCCCCCCCCGCCACATCAGGCGCAGCGCAGAGCCTGTTTCATATATGCCAGCAACCTGTGATTTAAAAGTGGACGGATCAGCTAAATAAACCTCGAGCCAGGTACGCTCATGCACCACATCGAGCTGCTCATACAGAGTCATTGGATTAAGATGAAGTATGGAAACCCGGCCAGCCATTGTTTCAACCGCCGCTTTCAACATCGCCAAATTCTGAGAACCGGTCATAAAATACTGTGGACACGTATCAGACTGATCAACCTTAACTTTAATACTACTCAAAAGGTTCGGCACAAACTGAATCTCATCAAGAATGAGCGGCAGTGGATTATCGTGCAGGAAAAGCTCTGGTTCACGCCGCGCGCCAAGAACATCTTTATCAGGCTCAAACAATACATTGGTCACCGTCGGGAAAAGAAGAGAGAGGATGGTGCTTTTGCCCACTTGCCTGGCCCCGGTTAATAAAACAACTTTTGAATACTGACTCAGCTTCTCTATTTTCTTTTCAAGATGACGACGTTTTTTCATATTTTTACCCCAAAGCTCACTGCAAATTCATACATATGATATGGAAATGTAGCACACTTTACAATACATACGTACTTTTTCCCTTGCTATGTTATCGCCACGCTTCGCACCAACGCCGCCTTATTTTCCAAGCATTTAATCATTCCTGCCGCATGCGCACATTACTTATACTCATGCCCTTCTTCTGCCAAAAGATCGTCCAGCAAAAGTTTTAAATTCTCTGCGGTATATTCTTCAGGCAAAAAAACTATCGACCCTGCTCGATCATCCACACCAGAAACCCCCAGCACCCACCGCATAAAAGAGCGTAAAATAGGCCATACACGATCATTTTCAAAATATGTATCATTATCAGGAGAAAGCAAATTAATCATCAACAATATAACATAAAGCTTATTTTGTACGGCCGCTTTAGAAGGATACCTATCCAATATCGCTATGTGCCTTTTAGTTAACAAAACTGCCGAATCGTCAAAATCAATCTCAAGACCACTCTCATAAACCCATGTCTCAACATACTCTGTTATCAAATCATCTAAATGAAGTTCATAGAGATGCCCTGCTAAAACTCTAGATCGCTGAGCCATATATCCATCGGTAGTCTTGAGCATATTTTCTAAAAAAGTAATCGCCTCTAGCGTTAAGGGCTTATCAGAATCATCGCTAGAATAATCTTCATCAACCAAAAGAAGGTCAGTAGCATCATGATCAGCAACAGAAGAAGAAAATACGAGAGCTGGCGGTGGGGAAGCAACCTCTTTTGCAATTCGACGATGTACATTATTTAAACCTTGCACCAACCCGAGAATACTTGCATCAATATCAGTAATAAGACCACCACGATGAGTAATATATGTATGAAATAAAAAAAACAAATGAGACACTACTGGCAACCAAAGATCACTCTTCTGCTCAGCAACAGCTAATACCCCTGTTAAAAAAGGATAATACTCCGGATCAAATAATTCAGGCAACGTCAGCCCATTAACCGGATGACACAACTGCGGCACTCGCCCCAAATAACCTAATTTCAATACATTAATTCTAGATAAGAGATTCACTAAAATTTTAAGGCAACAAGCCAAATCAAAACTCAAATACGGCGCACAAACATCGCTGCCATATTGGACGATAATATTGCCAGCAAGAGCCTTGTGCTTACATAACTGCACAACCAAATCATGATGAATAACCCGTTGAGCAATAGATAATCCAATATTGTTATTTTTAAAAACATCGGTAAATTTAAAATGATAAACACCAAACTCATCCTGCTTAAAATGACTCAATAGATCTCCGCTCGCACCAACAGTAACAACGCCAAACATTATCAAAATACACACTTGACGCATTAATTGAAAACAACTATTCATTACTCCCCCCTATAATAAAAAAGCGGGCCGATTTTAGCATGATGTAAAAAAAGAAACCTCTCAAAAAATCACTCATTATGCTCCTGCACGCTCACCCACTCAATACGCGTTTTCAAACGCACTCGCAAATCTATCACACTCTCGTTTTGACAACCCAAAATGTGAAGCCACCACGCGCCACTGCTGCACAGCAGTCGCAACTTCTTTAATGATGGCATGAGCTTCAGCCTGCTGCAGCCGGAACTCTGATGCCACGCTCAAAGCGGTGTCGAGCGATGCTGCATTATTATAAAAATCAATTGATGTGGTCAGAATGTGCGGAGAAACATCTAAGGGTGTTGGATTAACATCATACACAGGAGACAATCGCCACCCCTGCTTGCGATCATAAATAAACCCATGATTACGCAAATGATCATCGGTGTTGGAAATCATAATGGTAAAAACGATCCGCCGCCATAGCTCTTTCATATCCTCATCCGGGAAAGCACCGTGCTGCGTCAAAGCATAGGCAATTTCAAGATAACTATGTGACTCATTATCACGAGCGCCAAGCATACTCATCGCCGACAAAAAAGGAATGCGCTCATCAGCTCTACGATCAAACCTTTGCACAATCAAAACCGGCTTTTCACCAATTCTTTCCAGACGATGCACCGGTACCTGAATACCAGCTTTTTGAGCTAAGGTTAAGGCGACCGCCTCCCAAACAACAACATTGCAATCGTCATCCTTGCTGGGAAACTTAGCAATTGCCAGACTACCATCTCTATCACGAATAGATGCTTTAGGCCGCGCTCCCCCCAATGAAGAACCTGGTGCTAATAACAATCGTAAGTCTTCAAGGCTTTCATTACTTTCAATAAATCGCTCGGTCGCCGATAGCAACTTAGGTAATTCCAGCAACGGCGGAATACTCGTTTGTTCAACCGAAGCTAAAAATACACCCTCCTCAGAGGGCAACGAAAAACGCAAAGCACCTTGCCGTGCCTCATCATTAACGCCTAAAAGATAATCACTTTCAAATAACGTTCTTGGTACACGCTTAGCCAATTTTGCTTGCACGGTCTCTTCACGACGCATCAAAACGCGGCCCCAACGATCTGGGGCAGAATCACCGATGGCTCCGAACAAAGAACTCCCTTGTGGTGTATGAAAAACCCCTTCGGTCAATTGCAGAGCCGGCTCAAGCCCAAACCGTTCTGGATGATTTCTCCATTCCCGGTCATATTCAAATGAAGCACTTTCTTTCTGCCCCCTAATATGACACCACAGCCGCCCCACCCGAACATTCTTATTGCCTAGGGCGATTGACACTATAATCTCTTGACTATTCATGCTCACTCCCTTTTTTAACCCATGGCCGCCGCACCCTTTTAGGCAACTTCTCATCTTCAAGCCTACGGCCTATAAAATCATGCGCGCCATCAACTAAATCGCTCGACCGCATGTCCATACCAAGAACAAACAGCACAACAGCATACCCCCCCATAGAGGCAGTTGGATCACCTTTTTCAATTTTTCCAATAGTAGCGCGCGACAACCCAGCACGTTCCGCCATTAACTCTATAGTTACCCGGCGTCGCCGGCGTGCTTCATTAATATCTTGTCCAAGCTTACGCAATGCTCGCAGCACAGGAATCGGTAGTGGTATTATTTTTTTCATTTTGCGCCTTTTTTAGTAGTCACAATTGTATATAACGAATACTATAGCAGGCATTAAATAAAAAGTTAATTGTCCCTACAATCAATCCATTTTATCCGCAGCGATAAAAGGAAATTGTGTCGAGCATGGCACATCTCACCCGCCAACAGCACCATCACCCTTCCAGAAAATCTAAATACTGCGTATACACATACACACGATCACGCTTCTTGCCGGTAATTTCGCGCACAATCCCGGCAGACTCCAGCGCAATAAGCGCGTCACGCGCAGTAGCGGGATTCATATGAAACGTTTTTGAAAGCACCGGAACCGAAAGTTGCGGCAGCTTCTTAAACAACTCCCATACTTCACGAGCCGAAAACCGCATGCGCCCCAGAGACTCTATAGTCAATGCATCAGCCGCAAACAACATATTAATGTTTTGTGCCGTTAAAATAGCTTGCGTAGCCGTAGCAGATACACCATCAAGAAAAAACTCAAGCCACCGCTCCCAGTCACCATGCTCACGAACCCGTTGCAAAAGATCGTAATACAAGAGTCGATTCTGCTTAAGATACAAACTCAGATACAAGACTGGCTCATCAAGCAATCCATAATGGCATAAAAGAAGTGAAATAAGCACGCGGCCAATTCGCCCATTTCCATCAAGAAACGGATGTATGGTTTCAAATTGAACGTGTGCAAGTCCAATCCGGAGTAACGGCGACAGGCCTGTTTTTTTATCATGAAGAAAATTTTCAAACGCACCCAGGCAATCCATTAAATCTTCCGGGGATGGTGGCACAAATAAAGCGGTCCCCGGACGAGACCCTCCGATCCAATTTTGCGAAGTACGAAACGAACCCGGCATTTTCTGCGCGCCTCGTGTTCCCTGAAGCAGAATACCATGCATTTCCTTGATCAGCCGCAACGAGAGCGGCATTCCTTCACGCATTCTTCGCAATCCATGCTTTACAGCAGATACATAATTTGAAACTTCTTCAACATCATCAATAGTCACCGATGGCTGCTGATTATTCTCAAACAACATAAGATCAGAAAATGAACTTTGCGTGCCTTCAATTTGAGAAGACAAGAGCGCCTCTTTACGTACATACATATACATAAATAATGAAACATTCGGAATAATCGCTGTAACAGCTTTAAGCTCAGCCAGTGCCTGTTGAGCGCGATCAAAACTTGACTGAATTTTTGACATATCAAGCGGGGGACTTGGCGGCAAAAGCGCCGGAATGTAGGTATAATATTCTTCATCTCTCGTCGTATGTTTAACCAAACGACCAATTCTTGTAGACATGCTCATAAGGACTCTCCTCTTCTTCCAACTCCTCCCAGCCTTCGCGTAATAGCTTTGGCGGGCAGACGCAAAGACGGGTAAAGAATCACCACAACACACTTTAAGTTGCTTTAGCGTACACACACTAAAGCAACTTAGCAAGCTAACTTATTTTAGCAAGCCCCACTAAAGCAACTTAGCCAGAGATTTTGGTCAGAATTACACAACATCCATCAAAGGCTCTTACTTACACGCCTTGTAATATGCCAAAGCTTTTTTTGCCTCAACCGAATGGTCGACAATCGGCCGCGCGTAGCCACTGATTGGCTTTTTATGCGCCGCATGAATTTGCTCCGGCGTAGCGCGCGCAAGCTCAGAAACCCATCGCTTGCAATACACAGCATCCGGATCAAACCTCTTCTGCTGGAGCCATGGATTAAAGATTCTAAAATACGGCTGGCTATCGCAACCGGTCGAGGCGCACCACTGCCAATTCCCGTTATTAACGGCCGGGTCATAATCAACCAGCATTTCAGCAAAATACTTTTCACACCACTGCCAATCAATATGCAAATCTTTAATCAAGAATGATGCCACAATCATCCGTACTCGATTATGCATGTACCCGGTTGCATTCAGTTGCCGCATCCCGGCATCCACAATCGGAAACCCCGTTTTACCGGTCTTCCACGCTTCAAATTTTTTAGCATCATTTTCCCAGACGAGCGCCTTGTACGCGGTCAAGAACGGCTCTGTGTACACACGAGGTTGCTCAAGCGCCAGATGTGAAAAAAAATCTCGCCAATATAATGACCGCACGAGCGGTGCTCCCGCAACTCCCAATTCTTTGGTAATTGCGTAATACACTTCACGCACCGAAACAGCACCCCATGCCACATGAGCACTGAGTTGAGAGGCACCCTTCTCATCGGCCGGGATATCGCGACGTTTTTGATACTGCGTCAAAGTCGCTGCATGCCTCAGCGCTGCAAGCGCTGCTGTGCGGCCTCCACGTGCCGCTGGCTGCTCATGCGGTGCTGTATAAAGCTTTTCTATCTTCTCGGGCATCGTATCATGAGCCCCACGCAGCAACGTGGTATGCCATGGTATGGCCAATAATTCAGCCGGTTTTTTAACCGGTATCTGAAGCGCAGCCCTATAAAAGGGAGTAAACACTTTAAACGCAGAACCTTGCCCAGTACGAACTGCCTCAGGAGCGGTAAGCAGCGCATCATCACACACAACATATGCAACTTTGTTCTTATTACAGACCGATTGCAACACAAGCTCTTGCTCAGTTAAATGATGGGAGCTCTCAGCATTACTATATACCGCATCAATCTTTCCATGCGCCAGCACGCCAGCAAGCACCTCAGCGGTATTTCCTACCCAGATATTAAGCACCCCGCCATAACGAGCACAGTTCTTGGCAAGCTCAGTGACTGATTCATAGAGATAACGCAGAGAATGACCGTTATACTCTGCGGGGTCAAAAATATATCCAAGACTTACCGACTGAGATCCAGCCGCAGAATTCAAAGCAGTGTTGTCTATCAACCGCAAATCGCGACGGAAGAGATAAAGAGCATGTGTGTATGTTTTCATATAATCCTTTCTTAAAGAAAGGCAGCATACCATGCCATACGCAACAAAAAAACAACCCCACGCGGCACGGTATTATGCTTACTCAGCCCTTATTAAGACGTAGGAGCATTTTGGTGATAAATAAACATGCCATCATCATTAGCAGCTGCAAACGATGCTACTTTGGTATAACCACGAGGAGCAGCAACTCTGCTGTTAGAAACTTTGTATTCATCTAGAGCGCCCACCACAACATCAGGTGGTAATACCTGATACTGTTGCTCAGAAAGTATATATGCAACAGTGGTCCCAAAACGCACTAAAGTGTTTGCGGTAATAAAACCAGCTGGCAAGCTTCCTGCCCTCTGCGCCGCCACAATAGGAAGCGCGGGAGATACTCGCAGCTGTTTTACACCACTTACTATTGCAAGTACTGCAGGTCCAGCACCTGCACCTGCAGAAACTCCGTCACTACCAGCTCCACCAACTACACCCGCAGGACCTGAGCCGACACCCGCAGTAGCCCCGGCAGGAGCACCCCCAGTGGTAGCAGCGGGACGTACTGCCAATCCTGCCGGCGGCGTCCACTTAACTAGTGACCCTTTAGCTTGACATAACGGACAGAGATCAGGCATTACACTCAAGCATCCTTCTAAATGACCTATAGCCTTCTCACATGCGTTGCACACCCAAATCGTACCAACGCCACATAATGACTCCATGCAAACAGGACATTCATTGTAGCCCTCTCCTGGCGTTGTGATTTGCGCTATTACTGCGGCTTGCAGCTCCACAGACAAGCCTGTGGCAGCTTCAATAGCTCTCGCAGGAGGCCCTACAGGAGCAGTAGCCACCCGTTCTCTTCTATAAAGACAACACTGGAACAATATAGACGGAGCATTTAAACGCGCATATCGCCTGCACCTCCCACGCTCAGGAATATCTACTGCTAATGGAGGCTCACTATCCTGATAGAACCGAACTACTTTGTAATCAGCGACATCTCCCTCGAATGCTATGCCTGTTATCTCCCAAGCAAAATATTGGTATACATCTCTATCAACAGAAGGAATGCGGGAACCAGTTACAGCGTAGAAACGAGAACCTATGCTAACAACATCTAAATCATTTTTAGCTGCATCAAAACTAAGAATCCTGGATTCACTTGTCCTGAGTTCACCTACTGGCACACCCGCTCCAGCAGTACCACCACCAACTAAACCAGCAGTAGCACCCGCAGCAGCAGGTACATCCAAATGAGGATGCCCCATCCATAGCCGCAGACTTTTGGATACACTTCGATAAGCCTCATCATGCCTGCCGGTCTCCGACCCAACAGTACCACCACCCGCACCAGCACCAGCTCTCGCAGGAGACACTACAGGAGCAGTAGTAACCTCACCAACCCGCTGGACGAATCGCACACGATCAGACAGTATCGCTATAACCTGCCAGTTCCCGTCAGGATTGCGAAACACAGCTCCAACAACATGGGAAAATGCATGATCATATAATATTTTATAGTCTGGTATAGGAGTCCAATCAGCTATATCACGAAATCTTTCACTAACCGATCGATTTGTTATAAGAGATAAATGATACTCATAGTAAGATGCAGGGTGATCCGAACAAGGCTTTACCATTCCAACGAAATAGCATTGACCGAGATGCTTTACAATACTGCAAGCCTCAATATTAGGAACACGCTCTCTCACAATCACCTCACTCGCAAAGCCTAATACAACTCCAGCGCCACCACCAACTACACCAGCCGCAGCACCCGCGCCTGCACCAGCAGTAGCAGGAGGCCCTACTGGCTCACCTGCCCCTCCCAACGCAGCAAGCTGTGTAGCTCTCATTCTTGCCATAGCCTCTTGACCCCGGCGAAGTCTTTCAGCTGAAGTTAAGCCTGGTACTGGTGCAGGCTGTGCCACTGGTGCACCCGGAGCCGGATACACATAAGAACGAAATTGCCCTGGAAATCGGCGATTGCCACCACAACTCACACATGTATTACGCAGTGATTGATTCATTCGACCATCAACCATCCCATACCCGCTCCACCGCTGATCCGAACAATCTCTATGCACCCCATGCACATTACGCCCAGTACCATCTGGAATATGGAGAACAACTTGGTTGGACTCTTGAAAC
>JBAXGS010000004.1:0-21316 GCA_037139275.1 bacterium
TTTTTATTTTTGTTTTATTTTTCTCGCGTTACACGCTACTGATGGCGAGACAAAGGCGTATCGTATAAGTGTTGCCTGCATAACAGTCAGTGGTAAGCAGACTTTAGTTGCTATTGAAGGAATGGAAAACCAAGTTAAAGCGTATGAGCCTTTGTTGTTTGATACAAAAGAGGCATTTCAAGAAATGTTTGGGGATGCTGCCGGCGAGTTTGTAAGTGTGGCTGCTGCAGAAAAAGAAACGCTCAATAGTATTAAGGTATACGTCCTTGATAATGCGGTTGAGACGCTTTTTCTGGAAAGTTTACATACTATCCAGAACACGTCAGGATTTGAGTCGTTCTTGACGCGATTACAGGTTGTTGGACTTCCGTCATTGTGTGCAAGAATGAGTAAGAAATTTCCTGGGATTAAACGTGAGGAGTATTGTGTTGTTGAGCTTGATGATGCAGACACATGGAGCACTGACTCAGAGCCTGATGATAATAATTTTATGTGTTCGTCAGCTTTTAAAAAATGGATGGCGTATTTAGAAGATACCGATGTAAAAAAGCACGCTCGAGTACAGAGGTTTATGGATGATTATGCAGTTGATAGATATACCGATGTTAAAAAGCTCAATAAATATCTGTATGAGTATAAAAAGTTTGACCACAACAATGGCCTGCGTGTTTATTTTTGTGAAACGGGAGATGTGGTGCATTTTCTTGATGGTGGCAACAAAACAGGACAACAGTCTGATATTGATTATGCAACAAAGCGCGCAAAAGATCTCCAGGCAGATTATGCAGCACGCAATAATAAGAAAAAATAATATATATACACCTGCATGAGTGAGCACAAGGCTGCCTTGTGTGGGTGATTAAAAAAGGATCCACTATGTTTAAAACAATAAAACTGCTTGCAATCTATTGTGCTGCAAGCGTGATTGCGCATGGCGCAGAATACAATTTGTTATGCGATAAACCATCGGCATATTTTTTCTTGGTGCCGCGAAATGGAGTGGATGCAGTGGACCTGCCGCATGTGCTTTCTTACGCCGTCCAAGGACCGGTGGAAGTGTATGGATTATCAAATGATCAGCTTAATGATTTTTTACCTGCACTGGGTGTTCTTGGTTCTGAGAATACTAAATCGCCTGAAGAGTTTATTTTCCCAGTACCAAAAGATGAGTTGCTTGCATTTGATGCTGGGCAGGCGAAAAAATTGTTGGACTATCTTCGGTTCAGGCAACTTCCTGCGGTTAAGCCCTATGTAGTTGTGAAGGGTGATGCTTTTGAGAGAGCGTATCGTGGTTTAGTACCGAACCAGAAAGGTTTGGTTGACGACCGCCTTGCAAGAGTTCGATGCGGTGACTTTGGCTCAGTTCATTCAATTACTACAGCCAAGAATATTAAGAATAACTTTTCTGAGTTTATGTTTAATAATACCAAGCTCCGTGTATATTTTATTCTGATTGATGAGTGCTATGTGGGCCTTTTGTTTACGGGCGATACTGATATGCCAGCGCAGCGAAATGATATTAAACGAGCTGATGAAGAATGTGCTGGCGTGACCGGCTTGATTAATGGTCTGAAGATGCGAGAAGAGAATATTCTTCGTGCATTACGGTGTGGTGACGGGCCACTACCTGAGGTTAGAGCTGATGATGTTCCGGCTTCAAGATTAAGGCTGAAAGGTAATAAGAAGTAAAACGTTGGTGCTTTTAGGGGGGGCATTAATTTTTGATTTGATTGAAAATAAGAGTATGTAATGTGAGTGATGGTATGAAAAAAATTTGCGTAGGTCTGATTCTGTGTATGATGACTATAGGAACCGAGAGGGTGTTTTCGTTGGATGGTGGTGCGAGTGGCTATGGAGGCGGCGCGGGAGCTGCAAGTGGTGTTGTAGGTGGGCGTGATTCTGATGCTAGTGTAGATAGCGATTCTGATTATTGTGATTATTTTATTTTGGAGACCAACCTTGATCGTGCGCTTGATATTTTGGGGGGAGATGCTGAATTAATCGATCGAAGGACGGCTGTAGATTTACTATTAACTGCGGTACGGAATAATACGTTTGATCTTAATGGTATAGACAGTATGTTTTATAATACGGCGCTTCATGATGCTGTACGAACGAATAATGATCTGATGGCTGCTATATTAGTTGATTGTGGTGCTGAATTAAATATTATCAATATTGATGGCTTGACTCCATTGCATCTTGCTGTAATTCATGGACGTTCTGAAATGGTAGAATTGTTATTGGCAGCAGGGGCAGACGAAACGATAAGGGCAACATTTAGTCGAACAAATGATAGTGGCCAAGTGCTGAGATGTTATCCTGACTGTACCGCCGGAGAGATTGCTCGTATGGACGCGCGCGGGGGTGACGAGGTTCCTCGAGAGGTAAGAGTGAGTGCACCAGCTATTGTTGTAGTATTTGCTATTTTCGAAGACAGATGGAATCCGCTTCGTCGTGCATGGGTGGCGGCGGTGGTGCGTGGTCGATTTAGGCGTGAGAGACGAGAGTCCGCTCTGTTTGTCCTAAGGTCCCTGCTGAAGCCGCTTATTGAGAGGGGTGTGTTGAGGCGTGAGAGGCAACCGGGTGCTGTATAGGATTGTAGATAAGAAAGAGAGGGCGAGCGCTAAGCGCTCGCCCTCTCTTTCTTATGGGATATTAGGTTTCTTGTTATCTTTTGAGTCCAGTTGAATTATGCGATTATTGAGGTTTTGGGTTTCTCGAGCGGTGTTTGGTTGCGTCAACTTGATTACTTGTTGGATAAAAGTTGGAACTACGGTAATGGCATTACGCATTACAACCCATGAAACACCTTCTGTGTACGGAGGGGTTGTGAGTGAGCCTGGAAATCTAAATGTACACTTATCGGCAGGTAAAATAGCATAGAGATCGAGGTTAACCATACCAATTTTTTCTGGCTCTTCTAAGTTTGTTTCATGATTAGGATCAGAAACTGTTGCGGCATGAGTGGCTTTTTTTAGTACAGAAACTAATGGTGTTAATGCGCTCTGGGTATTTGTTGAGCCGTTCTTAACGAGCACCCCGATAACCAGCAATTTTTGTGATACTGGGTCTTGGTGCACCATGTGAATTTCGAGTGGCGCCTTTTTGTTATCAATACAATTTTCTCCTGGGGTATGGGTGTGGAATTGTTTAAAATCCCATCGAGTCCCATCAAGCACCATATAGGCCGGCTTACTGCCTGCTACAGGAGTACATTTTACTGTGTGATGGTCAGCGGTCACATCCATTTTTAGGTTATTTGGATAGTGAAACTCAGGATCTGGAAGATCGCTTATGTTTACTGATGCGCCATTGCTTTGAAGCATAATGGGTGATTGCATTCCTGCTGTAAAGCCTGAAAATTGAAATGATACAGAGGTTAGAATAAGCAGAGAAAGAAGTGTTCTGTTTTTTAGCATGTCATTCCTTGATTGGGAATTTGGATGGTTTTAATTAGCGAGTTTGGTTATTTTTTTAGTTTTCTGATTGTTCGACATGGCTCGGTTGGTGCTGGTTCGCTTGGTGCTGGTTCGCTTGGTGCCGAGTTAATAATTATGTCACAAAATGATTCAAGCCTATTAACTTGTCTTTCTAAAGCCACCGCTTCAGGGGATACTTCCCACGACGGTTTTTTAAGCTCTTGGTTCATATATGTAATGGCATTTTTGCATCGTCGGCATTCGGCTACTATCTCAGCTTTACCAACTTCGGTTGCAGGATTTACCGATTCTAATTGTGTATCTCTGTTGTAAATTATGTCATCACAGGCGATTATGCATTGTTCATACATTTCTGGTCTATTATTGGCCACTCCGATTGTAATTTGCTCAATGACATTTTTTAAGCTGCTTGCACAATTATAGGCGACGGTTTTATGTGAATTCAGGGTTGCTTGTAGGGTTGGGCTCAGGGCATTTTCATCAGCGTATGCGGACATGACGAGTGAGCATCCGATAATAATGTAGGCTGTTTTTTGTAATAAACGTTTCATGCGGATTCCTTTTTTTATTTGATTATGCTTTGAATTAAATAAATAACTCATATTAATACTAAAGGATTGGCGCTTGTTGTGTACATAATTTGCACATTTTTGCATGAGTGTATGTTTTCTAGATAGGTTTTATTTGTAACTTCTTAAGACGATGGACTCTTTTTTTGGTATTCTGATGTGGTACGTACTACTCGTTTTACATAAGGATTATATGCATGCGCGCATCAGTTAAAAAAATTCACACCGAAGAAATTCTTTATGGAGCACATCCTATTATTGAGTGTGCAAAGGCAGGTAAGCGAAAAATTCTTGCACTGTATATGACAAAGCCTGAGCCTAACGGGTGGGCTCGTTTAAAGCCGTATTTAAAGCATGTTCCGCCGGTACAATATGTGACGCGTGATGTGCTTACGCGTATGGCTGGGTCTCCTGATCACATGGGCATTGTGGCGTATGTTTCTCCTTTTGCCTATGCAACTAAGCCGGTCACGGCAAAAGACAATCCACGCATTCTCTTGCTTGATGGGGTACAAGATGTGCATAATCTTGGCGCAATTGTGCGATCGGCCTATTGTACAAACTTTGATGCAGTACTTGTAACCAAGCAGTGCGCACGGATAAGTGCTGCTGTTTTTAAAGCTTCAGCAGGATTGGCAGAACATATGCCTATTTACACTATTCCGTCCGTTTCACATTCGATTGGTGAGCTTAAAAGTATGGGATACGCAGTGTATTTGGCGGTTGCCTCTGGTGGGGTTGATGCCACAACGGTAAGCTATCAAGCTCCTTTGTGTGTGGTTATTGGAAGTGAGGACAAGGGAATTGATGCGCGTGCGCGTTCATTAGCTCAGCAAGTCACGCTTCCTCAGCGAGATACTTCGTCATACAATGCATCAGTAGCGGCCGGTATATTTTTGTTTTTGACCACCTTTTCTAAAAAATAGAGGTTGCCTATGGCCGGAGCGAATGTTTCTTTACAAAGTCCTATTCGGTTTATTTTGTCTTATTTGCTGCGTAAACCAGTTCCTTTGGCTTTGGCTATATGCTGCACTACTATCAATAAAATCGCCGATATCTTACCAGAAGTACTTATTGGTATTGCTATTGATGTGGTGACCGGTGGCGGGAATAAATGGCTTGATGGGTGGGGTGTTACAAGTCCTCGAACGCAACTGGTTATTTTGGCAGGGATTACTATTTTTATTTGGGTGGCCGAGTCAGTATTTGAGTTTTTATACATTGTGCTGTGGGGGCGGATTGCTCAGCGTATTCAACGGGAAGTTCGTGTTGATGCGTATCATCATATTCAAAAGTTGCCTTTGTCGTTTTTTAACACCATTCGCATTGGCAAGCTGACCTCGATTTTGAATGATGATATTAATGAGTTCGAGTATATTTTGGGCGCTGCGCGAGACCAAGGGCTTTCGGGGATGGTGCAATTGTGTTTGAGCACGGTGCTCATTGGGTCTATTTTTTGCTACATCTCACCGCAGATTGCGTTTATTGCAATGTTGCCTATTCCGTTTGTTGCGGCGCTGGGTATTTTCTTTCGTGAACGTATTAGTACGGCGTATGGAATTGTGCGTGAGATGGGGAGTACTATTGCAAGCGTGATCAGTCATAATATTGGTGGCATCATGAGTATTAAAGGATTTGGAACCGAAGAGTATGAGCGGAAGCGCGTGCTTAAGCGAAGTAAGGATTATGAGCGTGCATCAGTTTATGCGGTGTATATGAATGGAATGTTTGCTCCGCTCGTTCGCGTGTTTGTTCTTGCTGGCTTTGTGTATACTTTAATTAAGGGCGGCATGCTGGTGTTTGATGGGCATATTGCGGTGGGATCATATAGTATGCTCATATTTCTGACACAGCGTCTTATCTGGCCTTTCACCGGTCTGTCTGGGATTTTAGATTCCTATGAGCGGAGTATGTCATCAGTGCGAAGGCTTCTTGAATTTTTACGTATGCCAATTGACCAAGCATATGAGACGCCTCACTTGCCGGACTCTCATAATGAATCTATGTCTGAAGGCGAAGTGGTTTTTAAGGAGGTTTCGTTTGGATATAATTCCACGCGACCGGTGCTAAAAAAATTGTCGCTGGTTATTCCCCCACAAAAAACGGTTGCCTTTGTGGGGCAAACAGGATCGGGCAAGAGTACTATTATTAAACTCTTAATGCGGCTCTATCATGTTCAAAAAGGAACGATTACTGTTAATGGGTCACCGCTCAATGAAATGTCTCTAGACTCGCTCCGTAAATCGGTCGGGTTTGTGGGGCAAGAGTCGTTTATTGTTCCAGACACTGTGGCAAATAATATTCGGTATGGAGCTTTTGATCTGCCTATTGAGCAGGTTAAAGAGGCAGCTAAGTCCGCTCAGATTCACGACTTTATTCTTTCTTTGCCAGAAAAATATGACACGTTTATTGATGAATCAGGAAAACAATTGTCGGGAGGACAGCGGCAGCGGGTGATGCTGGCACGAGCATTAGTACGTAATCCAGATGTATTAATTTTGGATGAAGCGACCTCTGCCGTTGATAATGAAACGGAACTTGCACTCAGTCATATGCTGCGAGCATTGCAACATTCGATTACTATCATTATGATTGCTCACCGTTTAACAACGGTTCGTCATGCCGATATTATTTTTGTGCTTGATAAAGGATTGATTGTCGAGTCTGGTTCTCATGATCAATTACTCAAGAAAAAAGGGGCATATGCCCGGCTATGGCGCTCACAAGTGGGTGAAGATTAAGAATGAAAGGAAGAATACGTGAACAAGCGAGCGCGCTGGCAACATCGAAAACTATTAGCACTTTTTGTGGGGTGTATGGTGCTGGCGGCGGGAGCCGTGCACGCATATCGGTTATTGGCTGCATGGGCTGATCGTACCTATGCGGTTACTTCATATGTCTTGGTCGCGCATAATCTTGATGATGCAACAAGTACGTTAATTGGAGAGTGGCTTGCAGCAAAAAAAGAAGAGGGTTCATTTCGTTCTCCTTCATACGCAGATTTGCATGCAGCATTAGTTGCTACGTTTCCTCTTGTGGCGCGTACATCCTGGTCTCGCTTTGTGCCGGAATGCTTGACCTGCACTGTTGAAGGTACTCAGCCGCTCTTTTTTATTAATAAACGTTTTGTGGCCGGTGACAATGGACGGCTGTATACAGTAGATGCTTTTCCTCATGCGCTGTTAACGATCCCTCGTATTTTCATAGCAGAAGAATGGCTCAGTCATGATGCATTTAGTGAGCCGTATCGGTTCTTAAGAGAGCTTCCTGCTTCATTTTTATCGGTTTTTAATATTACCTATCATAATCCAAATATGATTGTTGTATGGCCAAAAGAGGCACTTGATTTACCACATCATTGCGTCTGTATTATAGATCAGCGTACCGTGTCTGTATTGCCAGATACGGTAACATTAATGGGTCTTTGTCAGGGGCTAAAAGAAGAGGGTGCATATGCAGTTGATGACGCACTGTGTATCTTTGATTTTAGATTTCCTGGTACTGTTATTCGTAAGTGTGTTACCCCTAAGGAAGGTATTGAGCTACAGAGGGTATAGCCATGAATACGCCAGCGCTTGCTGATTATATTGCTGCCATAGATATTGGAACTACAAAAATTTGTGTTTTAATCGGTCGAATATTGCCTCATGGTGCAGTTGATATTGTGGGTATAGGCAAGCATCCTTCATATGGCCTTAAAAAAGGCATCATTATAAATATGAGCGCCACCGTAGAATCTTTGAAGCGTGCGCTCAAGGAAGCGCAAATGGAAGCAGGTGTGGTAGTAACCAAAGCGGTTGTTGGCATTTCCGGCAGTCATATTAAATCATTTAATGCAACCGGTGTTGTGGGCATTTCCCGTCCTGATGTGACTCAATACGATATTGATCGGGTGATTGAAGTAGCCAAAGCGATTCCTATTCCACAGGACCGAGAGATTCTTCACATTTTACCGCAGTATTTTAGAGTTGATGGACAAGAGCATGTACAAGATTCGCTCGGGATGCATGGAGTGCGCCTTGAAGCTCATGTGCATATTGTTACCGGAGCAATTTCTTCTGCGCAGAATATTGTCAAGGCGGTTGAGCTGGCAGGCGTGAGTGTTCTTGATATTGTTCTTGAGCAGCTTGCATCGGCGCATGCAGTACTCACTCCATCTGAACAAGAATTAGGGGTAGGTATTCTGGATATTGGAGGCGGGACTGCCGATTTTGCTATTTACAAAGATGGGCGGATACGGTACTCCAAAGTGTTTCCCATGGCAGGTAATCACTTTACTAATGATCTTGCAATTGGTTTGAGTATTCCGATTGCTCAAGCGGAAGAATTAAAGAAAAAATACGGCTGTGTAACCGAGCAAGCGTTTGCCGAAATGGGAACAGCCCATACCACCATATCGCTTGATTATGAGGGCGGGCAAAAAGAAGTTGATTTGTATCGGGTGTATGAAATTTTACAGCCACGTGCAGCAGAGATATTTGCGTTTGTGCGAGAAGAGATTGAGGCAAATCGGTTGATGCATTTGATGCCTTCAGGATTTGTGCTCACAGGAGGGGGTTCATTGCTCAGAGGTTTGCGCCAGTTGGTGCAAGCCGAGCTTCTTATGCCGGTGCGTGTAGGGGGGCCTCGCTATTATTTTATGCCGAGTGAGGATACGGCGGGAGTGCCTGAGGCACTGCGGTCACCTTTGTATGCGACCGCCTATGGGCTGCTTGCCTTTGGGCTTCCTGATGTGAAAGTGTTTTGGCAAAGTGCGAGTCAAGTTCCGCTTATGTCGCGTGTGCTGCAGCGGATGAAAACGTGGATTTACGATTTTTTATAATAAAGGAAGAGTATGGATTTTTCAGTCACTGAAGAAAAAAAGCAAGTAATGGGAGCATGCCTTAAGGTTATTGGTGTTGGCGGTGGTGGTGGCAATGCGGTAAATAGCATGGCTAGCTGTCCAGAAATGTCTATGGTTACCTTCATTATTGCAAATACCGATGCTCAGGCGCTGGATACATCGCCAGTGACTCATAAAATTCAACTCGGTGAAAAAATTACCAAAGGGCTCGGTGCGGGCTCAAATCCTGAAGTTGGTCGTCGCGCGGCAGAAGAAGATTTGGATGAGGTAATTGGGCTTATTAAAGGTGCTGATATTTTATTTTTGACTGGTGGTATGGGTGGAGGCACCGGATCAGGAGCTTTGCCGGTTATCGCAACCGCAGCACGTGAACTGGGCATTCTGACGGTTGGCGTAGTGACAAAACCATTCACGTTTGAAGGTCGCAGGCGCATGGCGCATGCAGAGCAGGCTATTTCAAATTTAAAGCAGTCAGTGGACACCTTGCTTGTGGTTCCTAACCAAAAATTACTTGATTCAGTAGATCCTAAAATTTCGATGCTCGATGCGTTTGCGTTATCAAATAACGTGCTTAAGCAGGCTATTAAAGGAATCTCAGATATTATTACCAAGCCCGGCCACATTAACGTGGACTTTGCCGATGTGCGTTCAATTATGAAAGATATGGGTCTTGCCATTATGGGTATTGGTCGTAAGTCAGGTGAAGGCCGTGCTCGTGAAGCGGCGCTGCAGGCAATTACCTCGCCGCTGCTTGAAGAAGTAAGTATTCAGGGAGCGCGTGGCGTATTGATTAACGTAACCGGCAATATTCATTTGGGCTTGCATGAGATTAACGATGCAGCTGAAGTGATTTATGAATTGGTGAGTGAAGATGCCAACATTATCTTGGGATCGGTTATTGATGAAGCACTCGGTGATGAGATTATGGTGACGGTGATTGCAACTGGTTTCGAGCAGGATACGCAGGTATATGATTATGCGGCAGCAAGAAACTCTCAGCGGTATCAAACGTCACACCATATGCCGCCTCATGCGGCACGATCGGCAAGTGCACCCGTAGCGCCCAAACCGGCAGCGCGAGCAGAAACGCCAAGCCCGCAGACAGCAATGACTCATGCAGCACGGCAAGAACGTCTTGAAGAGGTGGGTGGATCGCTGGATATGCATGATCTTGATACTCCAACTTTTATGCGCAAGAAAAATCCTGAGCAAGAGCATGAGCGGCGCATAACGCCCTTGAAATAGGTAAAAGAATACTGTACTATTTTGTGGGCAAAAGCCTATCGAAAGGGGCGTATGAATATTGTATTGAAAAGCATAGTTATTGCTGGATTGGCGGTGTGTGGAGTGCCTGTGTATGTTGCAGCATCTGATAAGGCTCATGTTCATGAGGGTGCCGCTGATGCAGATCCTGCTAAACGATTTAGCAATCTTATCGATGTTATTTGGGATGAAGAAGCGGATTTTTCTGAGACAAATCGTGAGAATATATTAGGTTTTATTAAGGAGCATGTGGTTGCTTTGCAAGAGCTTTGTCGTTATACAGAGCACTGTCCTCGGGAATGTTGCCGTGCCGCGTTTGCAGAGCGGTATGGAGTTCTTATGGAAACATGTATAACCAATTTAGATAAAGCTTTGGCGCGTGCGGAAGAGTTGGGAATTTATAATAAAGCAGGGATGTTGTATATGCGCGCAGTTGCTCGTCTCAATCTTGTTCATGTTGTTTCGTTTGCGAGACCATTTATTTTGCGCATAGCCGAAGCGATCGGGTTTTTAAAAGAATCTCTTAAGTTTGATGGTAATACTGGCGCCTGTGATAAGGTAAAGAACCTGGAATGGGCGCAAAGATATATAAAACGGTGCTGCGACGCTCCCGAAGTTGGCCGAGATCGAGTTATCGCCGATTTGCAAGGCAAGTTTAAGCTTTATGATCTTTTAGAAGGAATGCCTCTTGATGAGGCTGCTGGCGAATAATGCTCTTAAAATGGGCATAATTCTTTTTTATTATGAGATGTCTATAGAGAATATCCCTGCGCTTGGTATACTGGCGTAGGGATATTTTTTGTTTGGGGGTCTTGTATGCGTGTGATTTTTGGTAGTTTTTTATTGTGTTGGTTGATGGGCGGCAGCGTTTGTTGGGGTGCTGCAGGCGACTTTAAAGACACGGCTAAAAGTGCCTTGAAAGCAATGACTGTTGAGAGCGCTCATCACGCATTCGGTTTGCTTAAGGATGGAGTACTGCCTCCTATCCCCAGCGAGACTAACCCAACAGAGTATATACTGGAGGACAAATTTAGGGATTCTTCTCAGATTTCTGATGGCGATTTAACGCCTCAACAAGAAGCGAATGCTGAAAAAGCGGCAAAATTTCTTGGAATTAAACCTGGTCAATTTGTTGCAACAGCAATGAGTCTTTTGGATGGGGTTCTTCCATCATCTGTGATGAATGGCTTTAGGTCTGGGGCTGCGGCTGTTGGAGTGACTCTCTCGTTGCCACCACAAGTGCGCAAAGTTTTATCGCTGTATGGTATTACTAAATATTTATTTGAGCTCCCTGATCACCAATGGCAGGCGGCTGCTTTGGTTGGGCTCCCCATGGACCAACCTGATGATGCTATCACTAATGATGGATGGAATAGATTGCTTAAGCGTATTATTGCAAAGCATATTATTGATACTTGCGCTTTTATTGATGAGTCTTTAAAAGGTGATCTTCTCAGTATCGTTGATGACCTGCATCTGTCTGAGTTTGATTTAAACAAAATATATGTACGTTGGTATCGCACAACGTGTGCTGATGTGCAAGTATGGCTTGGCTCGATGCGCAGCCTTTTTGATATGGATAGATCCTCATCTGTTTACAAAGCGGCTCAAGCGCTAAATACTGTATCGGCTAAAAAATTGTGGGACTTATCTATTCAAGATGTGCACACGCGAATGAGTGAGCTTGAAAATGCTAAGATTGCTTTGTGTACTGCGTGTAAGGACGAATACGAACGTCAGCTATACATGAATCCCCATTTAAAACCATCCATGATGAGTTCTGCTTTAGCTGTCGCACATGGAGTGGGTAAAGCTTTAGCAAAAGATCCTAATGCGTATGAAAAATATGCTGAAGAACTGAAAGGCTTTTTAAATCGTCAAAAAGTTCCTCATAGAAGTGTGCTTGATGCGCCTGCCGGCCCCGGTTCTGGGGCTGGTGATGGGCCTGCCGGCGCAGGAGGTCCTACGCCTTTAAGCCTTGCTGCTGCCGGTGCGGGATGTGGAATGGTGGATGAGGTAAGTAGTGCCGGTGCTGGGAGTGGTGGAGTGGTACCTCATGCAGGAGATGATAGAAATGTATGGGGTGGTCTGGAGTCGCTTTTATCGTTTGCTCAAACAATTGAGTACGATGATTTTGTTACGAAAATTGAAACATTAAAAGAACATTTTTTGTCTCTAGATACGCCTACGGATGCAAGTGTACAAATGTATCATGGACTGTTGAATGATCCTGCTTTGAAAAATCAGATTGCTGCGCGTATGGAAGCGTATTTAAAAGAACATCCTCAAGAGATAGTATTAGAACAATATTCTGTGCCAGAAGTAGCTCAATTCATTAGAACTGTTGTCTCAAAGGCACGATTGATGACTCAATTAAAATTTCGCGGTGCGGGAGGCGGTAGTACTCATGGTGCTGCGTCTGGCAGTACGGCAACTGATCCCAGAGGGGATACAACACCTACTCCATCTGTGGCATCATCGATTTCAGCCACTCCCGAAGCATCTCCAACTTTAGCGGGTCACAAGCTTGCCGTGACTTTGCCGATACCGGGAGAAGCTCAAGATGATGGTGGAACTATTAGCGATGGTGTAGGAGATCCTAGGGGGGTTGTGGTTGCTCCTGCTGCACCACCAGTTCCTACACCGGTTGCTTCAGGGTCACCTTCGCCAGTTTCAGCGGCGTCAGTGCCTGCAAGCCCGGTTGCATCAGAGGTGCTACCGGAAGCGCCACAGCCAGCTCCAGCTGCAACACCAGTTCCTACACCGGTTGCACCCGAGGGATTACCTTCAGCGCCAGAAGTTACTCCAGCGCCTGCTGATGAGTTGGATGATGATACACCTGAGGGAGGTCTGCGGGATAGAGCAGATTCTGGTATGGATTTGACTGGGTTTTTTGGGAATGAGGATGACGACTGGATGGATCCTAATTCAGTGCCTACTGCTACTGATACAACACCTGCTACACCTCCAGGTGTTTTGTCGCCGACTGCGCCAGAAGTTACTCCAGCGCCTGCTGAACCAGCTCCTACACCGGTTGCTACTGTACCAGCGGCTGCAATCGTGGACGGTGCGACAGCTTCAGTGCCTGCTGCTGCTCATGAGGATGGGCTGCGGGACAGAACAGAGTCTGATTTGGGGTTAAATTTGCTTTTTGGGGAGAATAATGACAACTGGATGGATCCTAATTCAGAGCCTATTGCTA
The DNA here is from genome assembly GCA_037139275.1 of bacterium. Taxonomy (GTDB): domain Bacteria; phylum Babelota; class Babeliae; order Babelales; family JAUPTZ01; genus JAUPTZ01. Next base: position 13,321 of record JBAXGS010000004.1, read on the forward strand.
CTGATACAACACCTGCTACGCCTCCAGATGTTTTACAGCCGGATACGCCAACAGGCCTTCCTACTAACAACACTCTACCTTCCAACCCTGCTACGCCACCTGCCCAGCCTAAAAATAATGATGCAGCGAATGGAATTTTGACCTTAGGGGGGCTGGTGACTGCAGGTTCGTTGGGTTATTTGATTGCTGAGCTTGTGAAGAGCAAAGAAGTTCAGGCTGTTGTGGGGAGAGCATTTAAAAAACTAGCGGGTAAAAAAGTTGCGCCATTAACGTTTCGTCAGCGGCGTATTGCTAAGCGATTGGGCCTGGATGCGGGAGTAGCAGGCGCGGGAATGCTTGCTGGGCTGGCAGCATTGATTTCCGGCGGCCGTATGAGAAGGCGGGTGCGCACGCAGTGACAGTGTGACGGTAAGTAGTAAGCATGGTATACTCGTATGCGTTGTGTGGTTGGTGTGAAAGAGAGTGTTATGAGTCTTAAAAAGAGATTGCCATTTACCAGTGGCTTGTTTACGAGAATGATTACCGAGGGTTACGTCTACGTTGATAAAACTCGATTTTTGTATGAGTTGATCATGTCGGATGGGCAGTACTATATGTTTAATCGCCCACGGCGATTTGGGAAGTCGACGGTTGTTACCACGCTCAAGGAGCTGTTTCTTGGTAATAAAGAGCTGTTTAATGAGTTGTGGATCAGTGGTACTGATTATGCGTGGCCAGTGCATCCCGTAATACATTTGGATATGTCAAAACTTGACAGTGGCAGCCCAGAGGAGTTGCGAGAGAGCTTGACGAGAACTCTTCGTCGTATTGCTATGGATAATAATGTGTCTTTTGATGTTGCAAGCAGTCCGGGTAATCAGCTAGTTGACGTGGTGACTGCATTAGCTAAACAACAGAAAGTAGTAATTCTTATTGATGAATACGATTGTCCAACGGTTTCGCATCTTGATAAACCGGAGATTGCCAAAGCGAATCATGCAATACTTAAAAGTTTTTATACAAAGTTAAAAGCGCTTGAAGAGCATCTACGCTTTGTTTTTCTTACTGGCGTGAGTAAAATGCCAAAAGATTCGTCATATTCAGGGCTTAATAATGTACAAGATATTTCGCTTGATCCACGAGTTGCAGCACTTGCCGGTTATACCGAAGAAGATTTACATACTTATTTTTTGCCCCATGTAGAAGATTTAGCGAAAAAACGTGGTGTTGCTACACAGCAGATTTTTGATGAAATGCGTCAGTGGTATAACGGATACTATTTTTCGGGTGATACTTCAATAAGCGTCTATAACCCCTTTTCAATACTCAATTATTTGCATAATCAAGTGTGTCAAAATTATTGGATATTATCTGGCAGACCATCGTTTTTACTTGAATGTTTGAAGCGTGAGAAATATACATTAGAAGAACTTGATAAGGTATGCAAAGAACCGGTTGTTCTCAGTCCTTCTGGTGGCGAGCGATTGAGTCTTTCGCTCCTTCTCTATCAAACAGGCTATGTCACCATAGCATCTGCCGATGAAAATCGTAGGTTTTACTATCTTGGCTACCCCAATAAGGAAGTTAAGGAGGCTATGGAAGGTAGTGTGCTTGCCTACTTAGCCGGTGTTGATTTTAATGAGGCTGAACCTTTTATTCGTACTCTTAAGAATGCATTTATTGAAGGCGACGTGGCCGGGTTTGTTGGAGCTATTCAAACGTTTTTCGCTCAGGTTCCCTATAAGCTGCATATTGAGGCAGAGAAGTTTTATCATGCGCTTGTATTTGCTCTGAGCAAAGGATTGGGGCTTGTGGTGCAGTGCGAAGTTGTTACGTCACTGGGCCAAATTGATATGATAGTTCAAAATCGAGATACCGTGTTCGTTATAGAATTTAAGCTTAATGTGCCTGCAGAAAAAGCACTGGCTCAAATTAAGAAGCGCCGCTATTACGAGCAGTTTATGCATCCAAGCAGACGAGTTTTTTTGCTTGGTGTGGCATTTAATTTTTCTGATAAAAAGCTGGCGGTTTCATATGTGAGTGAGGAGTTACAAAACGTATAATGGGCACCAAATCACTCAAAGTGTGGTAATCCAGCTTAAGCTCCGGCGATCGAAGTGGGGATGCGACCTTTACAAAGAAGGGCTTTTCCGTAATACTTATTGTGTACTGTGTGATAATGCCGAGTGTACCTAAGCACACTGTGTTTTGAATAATCAAAATCTAAAGATGCCACGGGCAAACGAAAGTTAACGAATATGAAAAAAAATCTTCATCCAACAATAAATACTATTCAGGCCTCTTGTGCGTGTGGGCAGTCATATGCAATGACTACCGTTCTTGACGAAGCAAGTTTTGACGTCTGCGCAAATTGCCATCCGTTCTTTACTGGTCAACAAAAATTCTTGGATCGCGCTGGTCGTATTGAGAAGTTCCAACGCCGTTTTGATGCAAAACAAGTAACGAAGTAATTGAGTCGTAATGTCCATGACATTGTTTGAACAATTACGTCAAGAGTATGAGCAGCTCGCTAGTGAACTAGCGGGCGCTTTTCTTGATAATACCCGTCGCATTGAAGTTCAGAAGCGTTCAGCATTTTTGGCAGATGTTCTTGAGCTGCATGATAAGCTTGAGCGTCTTCGTACCGAACTTGCCCAGGCGCAGCAGCAGTACGCAATAGAAACAGATGCTGAGCTCAAAGAGTTGTTTGCGCAAGAAGTAGCTGAGCTTGAGCCACAGATTGCTCCGCTTGAAAATGAACTTGATGATACCTTGTATCCTGCCGATGAGCATGATCAGCGCTCGGTGTATGTAGAAATACGTGCCGGCGCAGGCGGACAAGAAGCGGCCTTGTTTGCGGCTGATTTGTATAGTGCATATAATTTGTATGCAATTTCGCGGGGCTGGCAGTTGACGGTTGAAGATGTCAGTGAAACCGATCTGGGTGGCTATAAAGAGTTGGTACTCTTTATTAAGGGCAAAGATGTGTATAAAAATCTTAAATTTGAATCAGGCGTGCATCGGGTTCAGCGTGTGCCGGCAACGGAGACGCAGGGGCGGGTGCATACATCAACGGTGACGGTAGCAGTGCTTCCGGAAGCGGATGAGGTTGATGTGGCTTTGAATATGAATGATGTGCGTATTGATACGTATCGTTCAGGTGGCGCGGGCGGTCAGCACGTAAATAAAACTGACTCTGCAGTGCGTATGACCCATATCCCTACAGGGATTGTGGTGCAGTGCCAAGATGAGCGGTCTCAAATTAAGAACAGGGCAAAAGCAATTAAAATGCTCCTTGCTCGAATCATGGCTAAAAATAAAGCTGAACGAGAAGCAGTTGAAGCGGCTAATCGTAAGCAACAAGTAGGTGGCGGTGAGCGTTCTGAAAAAATCCGTACCTATAATTATCCACAAAATCGGGTGACCGATCATCGTATTGGATTGACGCTGAAAAAGCTTGAGTATGTGATGCAAGGACAAATGCATGAATTAATTGATGCGCTTGTTGATGAAGCACGACGTGCACGTAAAGCGAAGTAACCCTACAATCCCACATTAATTTTTTGTGTCTATTTTTTCCACAACGTGTGTGAGTGTCTTTGTGTTGTAGTTAAACGCAAGGCCGACAAGATAGATTTCTTTTTTATTGAGCGCATATTTTTCGTAGTAGCGTCTGGCATGAATTTGTTTCATGGCGGCTTTGGCAGATTTATTAAGTTTGAGCTCGAAGACATAGGTGGTTGCAGGAGTCTGAAGTATCATATCGATGCTGCCGCTCGCTACAGATACCTCTGAGGTGACGTCAATGCCAAGCATGGCGCAAATCATTTGCAGTAATGCATGGTAGAAAGCTTCTTCTTTGATATGCAGTTGGTGAGGGATATGGGCAAGCAAAGTTTGGAGTGCGGTGCAGAATGCGGCCATATTGTGTGTGTAGAGCGCATCACGTAATGCATGGGCAAGGACCTGAGTGCTTTCATCTTTTAGTTCAAGCACTGATTGGAGCAGCGTTTGATTGAGTGATAAACGTATTTCTTCATTAGGGTAGGTGAGGGTGTGGGTATGCCGGTGTTCATTAAATTTTTCTATAGTTAGATAGCCAGCTTGATAGAGAATGGCTTTCAGAGGAAGTTTATCAACTTCAAAAGAGTCAAGCATGCTGCTGTCAGTTTCTGAGTGATCAACATTGGTGAAATTATAGAGATTGTCTTTGATAAGTTTAATGAGAAAAGTGGGAGTGCCGGTTGTAAACCAATAGTTTTTCAATTTTTGGTGTTTGAGGTACAAAAGTACCGAGAAAGGATTGTAGACTTTTTCAACAAGGTAGTCTGACATTTGATATCCATTATACCATGCGCGCATCTCGTCCATGACGGCGCTTGGGGATATATGTTTGGTTGTTGCGCAGTCGGCAATGTATCCATCAAAATTTGCCAGAATTTCTTTTTCAGTGTAGCCGCAGAGTGTCGCATATTTTTCACTGAGCGAAATATCATCAAGATTATTTGGGCCCGAAAAAAGAGACGTTTTTGAAAATTTGGTAACACCAGTTACAAAAGTGAAGTGAATATATGCATCAAGGGCTTTTATGGTGGCATAAAAGTTGCTTAACATATCTCGAATTGTTTTGGCAGTTGGTGCATCAGTAATATGCCTGAGAAGCGGTGCATCATATTCGTCGATTAAGATGACAATCTTTTTTGATGAAATGGCTAGTATATGCCGGGCAAGAATTGACAATTTTGTTTCGGGTGAGTCGATAGCAGAAACGTTACATTCATACCTTATAGCAACGTTAGTAAGAAAGAGAGCAAGGCTTGATCTTATGCTTTCATGGCTTGTTAAGTCTAACTCAGAAAAATCGATATGGATAACTGGTCGTTCTTGGAAGTCATAACGACCTTCTTGTCCAAGCCAGAGGTCTTTAAATAATGCTTTGTTGCCCAGAAAAATTTCTTTCATGGTAGAAATGAGGAGTGATTTTCCAAATCGGCGTGGACGAGAAAGGAAGCATCGTCTGTTGTTTGTTATGAGGTGATGAATGATTTTTGTCTTATCGATATAGAGAAAGTTTGATGTGGTAATTTCTTCCAGTGTGCTGACGCCGATGGGGAGTTGCTTTTTGATAGACATGATTTAAAGCCTTTGTGCCGAGTTGTGATGCGTATAGTGTTTATAGCTCAGTATAGTTTGCGGGAGATGGGCTATTGTGTCAATAATTGTAAGAAGGGCTATGCCGTTAAAAATCTTTTAATTTTACTTTCATAAAAAACGAGCTAGGCTATGACCCCTTCATTTTGAAGGCGTTGAGTGTGCACTCATGTAGTCTGTTTTTAGTACAATTTTTTTAATATGGAGTGAGTATGAATATACTAGCGGTGTTGCCAGCAGGACGATTTGTAGGATTGCTGGGCGTGGGATTGGTATTTGCAATTGCGTATGCAGTATCAAAACATAAGAAGAGTATTGCGCTTGATGTGGTGCTCAAAGGATTTGGTCTTCAAGTTGCGCTTGCGTATTTTATTTTGTGTACCAGTGTTGGTAAACAGGTGTTTTCAGCCCTTGCTGAGGGATTTTCAAAAGTATATCAATTTGCCGATCAGGGCGCTGCGTTTGTGTTTGGTAATTTAAGCAATCCAGTCGGTCCATGGGGATTTATTTTTGGCGTAAAAGTGATTTCGATCATTATTTTCTTTGGTGCGCTCATGTCATTGCTTTTTCATTTGGGTGTTGTGCAAAAAGTGGTCAATGGACTTGCGCTTGCTGTGCGTCCACTTTTGGGTACCAGTGGTCCTGAAACATTGTGTGCTGCTGCAAACAGTATGCTGGGACAGACTGAAGCGCCTTTGCTTATTAAGAACTATTTAAAAGATATGACTGAATCAGAAATTTTAGTGGTGATGGTGAGTGGAATGGCAACCTTGAGCGGTGCTATTTTGGCGGTGTATGGTGGCATGGGGATTCCTATGCATCATTTGCTGGCATCTTCTATTATGGCTATTCCTGGTTCTATAGTAATTGCAAAAATGCTCCTGCCTGAAACTGAAAAGAGTAATGCGGCCTGTGCAATGAGTGATATGAAGCCAGAAACAAAAAACGTGCTCGATGCAATTTCTGCAGGGACGGTTGATGGTATGTCGCTGGCAGCTAATGTTGCTGCAATGCTGATCTCATTTATTAGTTTGATCGCTTTGGTTAATTATCTTTTGGGCGCAGTGACTGGGATGTTTTTGGCAACCCCACTGACACTCAGTGCTATTTTTGGAAAATTGTTTGCGGTGGTTGCGTATGCAATAGGTATTCAAGGATCTGAAGTAGAAGCGGCAGGAGCACTCCTGGGAACCAAGTTAGTGGTGAATGAGTTTGTGGCATATTATGATATGGTAAAAGCAGGTCTTTCTGTACGTACTCATACTATTATGACCTACGCATTGTGTGGATTCTCTAATTTTTCATGCATCGGTATTCAGATTGGTGGTATTGGTGCTTTGGTCCCTTCAAAGCGTGAATTACTCACTCGCTTAGGCCTTCGGGCATTACTGGGCGGTACATTGGTAAATATTTTGAATGCGGCAATTGCCTCATTATTTATTTAGTAGGTATTCATGAAAATAGCGGTATTAGTTTCTGGTGGGGTTGACAGTTCAGTGGTGCTTGCTCGTCTGCATGAGCAGGGTCACGAGGTAACAGCATTCTATCTTAAAATTTGGCTCGAAGATGAATTATCATTTTTGGGAGACTGCCCCTGGGAGCAAGATTTGGGATATGTGCGCGCACTGTGCCAGCAGCTGGGTGTTCCGCTGGAAGTGGTGCCACTTCAAGAAGCGTATCGTGATCGTATTGTGCAGTATACCATTAGTGAGGTGCGTGCGGGGCGAACTCCAAGCCCTGATGTGTGGTGTAATGTGCGTATTAAATTTGGGGCATTTTTGGAAGCAATTGGTGATCGCTATGATACCGTGGCAAGCGGTCATTATGCGCAAGTTTTGTATGGAGATGACGGGCTCTTTCATCTCCATACCAGTCCTGATGCGGTTAAGGACCAAACCTATTTTTTGGCGCATTTAGGACAATCGCAGTTGCGTCGATTACTCCTGCCGATTGGTCATATGACTAAGGAGCAGGTGCGCGCCGAAGCGCAGCGCTACCAGGTCCCGTCTCGCGATAGGAAAGATTCCCAAGGCATTTGTTTTTTGGGGAAAATTAGTTTTACTCAGTTTATTGAGCATTATTTGGGAACACAGTCTGGCCCTCTGGTTGAAGAGGAAACTGGCAAGATTTTGGGCACTCATAAAGGATTTTGGTTTCATACCATTGGGCAGCGAAAAGGTATTGGTCTTTCAGGGGGGCCATGGTATGTGGTCCGTAAAGATCCACATACTAATACAGTGTTTATTTCGTGCCAGTATCATGCGGCAGATAAACAGCGGGATACGTTTATGATGAGTGACATTCATTGGATTTCTGGCAAGCAACCAGAACTTTCTCATGTGCGTATGAAAGTTCGTCATGGTGCAGAATTTCATACCGCTGAGCTTACGTATCTAGAAAATAATCGGATAGCAGTGCGGCTTGCTGCGCGTGACCAAGGGCTGGCGCCAGGGCAGTTTGCGGTTATGTACCGTGGCGATGAGTGTTTGGGGTGTGGGGTTATTGAGTAAGCACGCATCTATTCATGTGCGTGGATTCTGATGGTTATGTACGTTTGATACATCGACTGGCAGCATATAATTCTTCTGAAATGTAAGTATCAGTCTTGCAGCATATTATTTCCACGGCACTGGTTATGAGAGCAGAAAAGCTTGTGTGCCGTCATAAATGAGCTGCTTTTTGGGCAGGTTCTGTATATTTATTGGTGCGTTTCTGTATACTTATAGAAGATACCGCGTTTCTGCTTCATTGATTTTAAGAGGTTTTATGAAAAAATATGCACTTTTGTGTTCTGTTTTTGTGATGAGCATTGTTGCTATTGGGGTAGTTGGAGCCGGTCCTGCTGAATTGACTCAAATGCACAAAA
>JBAXGS010000005.1:0-19940 GCA_037139275.1 bacterium
GCAAAAGTTGGAGAACTTGCCGCACGCGGTGTTGCGGCCTGGCCTCATTCTCGAGCTGTCTCCATAACCACGCGTGAACTGTTTGAACGGTATGCCGGCGATGCCACGCTGACTGAAGTACATAGCATTGCCGGGCGTATGATGACACGCCGAGGGCATGGCAAAACAGTGTTTGCGCACATTCAAGACCGCACAGGGAAAATGCAAGTATATGTCCGGAGTGACGCGGTAAGCCCTGAGGTGTTTGACTTGCTCACACATGCAATTGATGTGGGTGATATTGTCTGGGTTTCTGGTACTATGTTTACTACGCAAACAGGAGAACCATCGTTAAAAGTAACCGATCTTTCGCTGCTGTCTAAATGTCTGCATCCTATGCCAGAAAAGTATCACGGATTGACTGATACAGAGCAGCGGTATCGGCAACGGTATTTAGATTTAATGGTCAACCCAGAAAGTAAGCAAAAATTTATACAGCGATCTCGCCTGGTGCAGCAGATTCGCGATTTTCTGTTGAAGCATGACTTTTTAGAGGTGGAAACACCTATTCTTCACCCGATTCCTGGTGGGGCAGCGGCCCGTCCTTTTAAGACACGCCACAATGCGTATGACATGGAATTGTATCTCCGTATTGCGCCTGAATTATATTTAAAGCGCTTGGTTGTTGGTGGTCTTGAGCGGGTGTTTGAGATTAACCGCAGTTTTCGTAACGAAGGGGTCTCAACGCGGCATAATCCTGAATTTACCATGCTTGAGTATTACATGGCGCATGGTGAGTATAATGAGGGTATGGACCTTACTGAGGGATTACTCCGTGCAGCGGCACGTGCGGTGCATGGCGCAGTGTCTTTTACCTTTGGTGCACATGAATTGGATTTTGAGAAGCCTTTTGTGCGGTGCAGTATGCAAGAATCTCTGACTCGTTTTGGTAATATTCCTGCAGAGCAGGTGACACCGGCTCATTTGAGTTCAGTTCTTGCAGCGCGTGGCATTACCGGCATTGAGTCAAAAAGTTTTGGTCAGCAGGTGCTTCTGGCTTTTGAAGCATGTGTTGAACCACATTTAATTCAACCAACGTTTATTACCGATTTTCCTATTGAAGTATCTCCTCTTGCCAAGCGTACTGAGCATAATCCTGCTATAGCGGCGCGCTTTGAATTGTTTATTGCCGGCATGGAGCTTTCTAATGGGTTTAGTGAGCTGAATGATCCGTTTGATCAAGCGGAGCGCTTTAGGGAGCAAGCAAGTGCGCGCGCATCGGGTGATGATGAGGCGCATTATTTTGATGCTGAGTATGTGAAGGCACTGGAATATGGGCTGCCACCAACAGTGGGAGTAGGTATTGGTATTGACCGTTTAACTATGCTGTTAACAGATACCACCTCTATTAAAGATGTTATTTTGTTTCCTGCTATGAAGATGCTTACCCATTCTGAGGATTAGAGAATGAGTATAACCTATGCCGGAGCGAAATATCGATGGACAGTGGCGCCGGTTGATGAGGCGGCGGTTCGTGCTATTGCTGATGGCTGCAGTATTGAGTATGCCATTGCCCGCTCGTTGTATGTGCGTGGGTATACCACCGCGCAAGAGGCCCAAGCTTATTTAGTTATGGGGGCAGAATGGATTGATGATCAGTTGCGATTAAAAGGAGCAGAGAAAGCTGCTGATCGTATTATGGAAGCGATACGCAACAACGAAAAAATACTTATTTTTGGTGACTATGATGTGGATGGCATTACCTCAACTGCCATTATGCTCTCTTGTCTTCTTCCTTTGGGAGCATCAATTAATTATTTTTTGCCCAATCGTGTGCGTGATGGGTATGGGTTGTCTTCCAAAATCGTAAAGAAAGCGGCAGAGAGTAAATACCAGTTAATTGTGACGGTGGATAATGGGATATCTGCTCATCAAGCGGTTGCTGATGCAAAAGCACTTGGTCTTTCGGTGATTATTACTGACCATCACCAAGTGCATGGGGAGGTGCCGTGTGCTGATATTATTGTAAATCCGCATCAGCCAGGATGTGAGTATCCGTATAAAGATTTTGCAGGAGTGGGGGTTATCTTTAAGATTATGGCCTTGCTGTATAGTCGACTGGGCAAGGAGATGCCAGCGAAAGCGTATGAATTATTGATGCTGGGGACCGTGGCCGATGTGGTGCCGCTTCGTCATGAAAATCGGTACTGGGTGCAGCAGGGGCTGCGCCATATTAATACGCAGCGTAGTTTTGCGGTGCAAGTGCTTGCCGCAAATGGCAATGTTGCTGAGAAGACTCATTTGAATTCACGTGATATTGGATTTGCTATTGCGCCTCAGCTTAACGCCCTTGGACGGCTTGATGACCCTCGTGATGGGGTGAGTTTTTTGATTTCTGCTGACATGGGCCAGGTGATGCAGGTTGGGGTGACACTGAAATCGATTAATGAAGAACGTAAACGGGTTGATCGTGCTATTTATGATGAGATTGTGGCAGCTATAGAGGCGGGGCAGATTGATATAAAAACTGAGTATGTGATTATGGCTGCAAGCCATTCATGGCCTGCGGGGGTTATAGGCCTGGTTGCAGGTAAGTTGATGCAGCAGTACGGCCGACCGGTTATTTTATTTCATCTTACCAAAGATGGGCTTGCCAAAGGATCATGCCGCTCGATACCGGCATTTAATATGTTTGATGCGCTTGCATCATGTGAAGAGTTGTTATTGTCATTTGGTGGGCATGCCTGTGCTGCCGGATTAAGCCTGCGTGCCGCAGATGTCAGTGAACTGAAGCGACGGATGGAAGCATTGGTTAGTGCGCAGCTCTCTATGGACGATTTAGTGTTGTCACTTTCGGTTGATGCGCCAGTTACGTTGCGTGATTTGACCTATCAGTTTATGGGTCAAGTGCAGCGCATGGAGCCGTTTGGAAATGCCAACCCCGAGCCGGTGTTTGTGGTTGAAGGGGTAACGCTGGTACAGGAGCCGCGCTTGCTCAAAGAGAAACATGTGCGCTGTATGGTTTTTTCTGAAGGGATTTTGAAATCGTTACTGTTTTTTAATCGTCCGGAGTTGTACCAGCCACTATGCAGACAAGGAGATAAACCGTTTACGGTTGCGGTACACATAACCAGTAATGAGTGGCAAGGCAAGACTAGTATTAAGTTGCAGGGAGTTGATATTTCGTTTTCAGGAGAACAGTCAGTATGATTATTACCATTGATGGACCTACCGCATCGGGCAAAGGCTCTCTTGCAAAAGCGATTGCCTCACATAAAGGGTATTTTTATTTAGATACAGGGCTTTTGTATAGAGGCATTGGATACATAGTACGCGAGTCATATAATCAATATGAAACAGCAGTGGGGGCATTTTGGACCCCTGATGTAGTGTCATCGTATAGTAATCGCCTGACCTATCGCTATGAGCAAGGGACTGCGCATGTGTGTATTGATGGGGTTGAGGTGACGGGTGATTTGCGGACGCCGAGTATTGATTGGTATGCATCACATGTGAGCAGTGTTCCGGTAGTGCGTGCAGGGTTGCGGGCGTTGCAGCAAGAGTTGGGACGACGCCATGATATAGTGATTGATGGACGAGACTGTGGAACGGTTATTTTCCCCCATGCATCTCATAAGTTTTTTATTACCGCCTCTCTTGAGGTTCGTGTACTTCGTGCACATGCAGATAAGGTTCGTCATGCACAGGCAATGCCACTGCATGAAATTGCACATGCCGTGATGATGCGAGATTTACTTGATTTGAGCAGGCCGGTAAGTCCTTTGCGGCCTGCTCACGATGCTCTTATTTTGGATACTACGCAGCTTGGACTTGAAGCGAGTATTGCGTTAGTACTTAGCTACCTTTAGTTGTTGCGTTTGTGTTTGTTTCTTGGCGCACTTTCTGGTCCAAAAAATTGCATACGAAGTTGTTTGCGTATTTCTTCTTTTGAAAGCGGCGATACCGTAACATTGACCTGCTGGTTTTTCTGAGGGATTGTTATTGCTGTATCAGGGAATGCTTCGTGTGTAGGATGGTCTTTGGTAAGTGCTACGAGAGTAATATCCCATGCATTTTTGTTCTTTTCTGTTGCACTGGATATATATCCATTCATTGTGCCAGTTTTTGTTTTCCATTGGACGGCACAAGCTTGATTGAATTTTGCCGAGCTAAACGCTTGCTCGGGTTTGAAGTTTCTATGAAAAGTAACGTTTTTAATATCGGCAATAGAGTCTCCGGTGTCTGGGTTTGTTGCGGTAATGGTATGGATTCTAAAAGAGTTAGGGCGAGCTTTATATGTGGCCGGATAGGTTGCCAGTATTTGCTCAATCTGTTTTTCTAGTGATGCCGTATGCTCTTTATATTGTTCTGGCGTAAGCATGTCTTTAGGGTCTAAACTTTGTGCCATGACCGGTTTTGAAGGATTTTGCAGCTGCATATATTGATCCAGCGCAGCTTGAGTAGCCGCTTCTGCTTGGATGTCGGGGACTCCAGCGCCAGCGGTGCCGGCGGTGCCGCCACTGATAGCTTGTGGCATGCCTTCAGATGCTGCTGATGATTGTGTTGCATCGCTGCTTGCATAGGTAGGTGAGCAGGCGAGTGCCAGTTGTAATAGTGCGGCAATATAGAGTTTGTTCATAGTGATTCCTTTGTATATGTGTGTTGTGTGGTGGTTTTAAAAAAGTAATAGTAACCATATATGTATGATAGCAAAGTGAAAGTTGTTTTTCATAGATTTTGCGTATTGTGGTTTTTAGTAAGCAGCATATTCGGGAGTTATTTGAGTAATGTAGGTGCAGTTTTTTTATATGCATGCTTGTATAATCTATATGATGAGTAGGTAAGCTTATGCTACACTACGGTGGATTAAAGCATAAGGGGAGTGTGTGGTGAATTATCGTAGCTGGTGGGTAAGTTTTTTGTGTCTTAGTGTGCTGAGTACTCTGTGTTGTTCTTCTGATGGGACGAGTTTATCTGGTGCTCCAGCACCACAATCAATATATGATTGTCATGCAAAAAAAATGGAGCTGGTTTGTGGCGATACGGGTGCCAGACTTCAAAAAGCATGGGCCGCCCCTGTGTTATTGGTGGCAGCATCGCTCGGGTTGTTGGCTACTGCTGGTGGGCTGTATTGTAAGGATAAGAAGCGGCGATCGCTTCTTCGTAAGAGTTTGAGTGCAGTGCGAGAGACTTCTGAACAATTGGGAACCGATCGGGCATCAAGGGCCCGTAGGAAGAAGCAGCGATGGCTCATAGTTTCTGGTCTTGCTTGTTTGTTTACTGGAATGCTTGTGGGAATACCTGTGATTCAATTACATAGACAAATAGCAGCAGCAAAAAGAGCGCTGATGTCTTCTGTATAAGGAAGTGATTGCTTGCAGAGTGAGGATGTCTGCATAACTCACAATGTATGAAGTGTTTCCAGCGAGAGCAGTGTGGTATTTCCAAGAACTCCTTTTTGTGGCGCTCCATAAATTAAGAATAAGCGTGCTTGCGTGAATAAAGGGGCAAGTGCTTCAAGATGTTTTGAGTCTGCTGCGTTCAGTGTATGTCCTGATTTGATTTCAATTAAATTATGACCGCCCATTGATGTGTCAACAAGATCGATTTCACGTGAGCTGCTTTCATTCCAGAATGATAGTTGTGGTGGGATGCCTGAGTGAAGCCGCCGCTTGAGTATTTCTGTGACAATAAGGTTCTCAAATAATGACCCACGGGCAAAATGAACAGCCAGTTGTTCTGGTGTTGTTATAGTGAGAAGTGAGGCAGCAAGCCCCGTGTCATAAAAATATAACTTTGGTGACTTGGTAAGTCGTTTATTAAAATTTTTATGGTAGGGCCTTAGTAAAAAGATAATATAGCTGGCCTCCAGAACAGACAGCCAGGACTGTGCTGTTTTGTGGTCGATACTACACTCTTGAGATAATGAATGTATGTTTAATAATTGACCCGTTCGCCCTGCGCACAGTTGTATAAATGTCTTGAACGTAGAAAGATCCTGTATGTTTTTCAGTTGCCTTACGTCGCGCTCAATATAGGAGTTTATGTAGGAAGGATAAAATTCAAGGGGTGTCATTTGGTTGCTATGGAGGCGAGGATATCCTCCTTGAAGGATCAGTGAATTGGGAGTGTGTACTGAGCCTAGCTCTGTGTAGCTTAATGGAAGAAGTGTGATGGTTCCTACACGACCTGCGAGTGATTGGGTGATATGTGAGTTGAGGGTAAAGTTTTGGGAGCCTGTAATAATAAAGCGACCATTTGCAGGGCTTGAATCAATAATTTCTTGAAGATATGACAAGAGCGTGGGGGTGTGCTGGACCTCGTCAAATATTGCACCATTTTTGTAGTACATAAGAAACTGGCGAGGGTCTTTTATAAAACTGACTTGAGTATCAAGATTTTCTAGTGATACGTAAGGCAAGTGGGGAAAGGTGGTTTGGGCGAGTGTTTTTTTGCCTGATTGGCGAGGGCCGTTAATTACTACTGCTGGGTAAATCTGTGCGTATCTGGTGAGCAAAGAGAGTGCAGTGCGCGGATAAAGTGCTGTTGAATGTTGCGTGCTAGTCATAAAAACCTCGGAGTCGTGTCAATTTTGGAGTCGACTCCAAAATTGACACGACTCCGTAAAAGAGTCAATAGAATATGGTTTTCTACAACAACTCAGCTGCTTTTTGTGCAAGACCACTGCGTTCGCTTTTGTGTAAATGAACAACACCAAACAACTTCTCATTCATAAACTTGTTGGTGGTAACCATGAGTCCGTTTGAATGATAGTTGAGTTTGTGAGTATCTATTTGTTCTGGGTCGCCCGCTATAATAACTTTTGTTCCTTTACCTGCTCGTGTAATCAAGGTTTTGAGTTCAAGCGGAGTAAGGTTTTGCGCTTCATCAATAAAAAAGAATTGGTGAGGCAGTGATCGTCCTCGCATACAGGTCATTGCTTGTAAGGAAAGCTGGTTTGCTTTGCGGAGCGCTTCAGCCGATACGGTTATAGAAGCTTTCATTTTTTTTAGATGGCTACCAATCATGCCAATGTTGTCAAAAATCGGATACATCCAGCTTTCAATTTTTTCTAGTACATCGCCGGGTAAAAATCCAATATCAGGGCCGAGAGAGACGGTTGGGCGGGTGACCATAATTGAGCGATGTGATTTTTCGTGCAGTACTTTGAGAAGTCCCGCCAGCATAACCAAAAAGGTTTTTCCGGTTCCTGCTTTTCCAATAAGGCTGACGAGTTCAACTGAATCGTCAAGCAATAAATCCAGCGCCATTTCTTGTTCTAAATTATACGGGCTAAAACAATTGAAGAGAGGGGCAATCGCAACTTCGTGAAAATTGCTGCCACCAAGATAGCGAAATAAGCGATAATTTTCGTGATTGTTTTGACTGACCACTTTTATAAATTGGTTAATGTACGCAGGTTTTTCTGTGAGCGACTCCATAAGCTTTGTAGGAGTAATAAACTTGAGATCTTTAGCGGGCAATTCTTGAATGAGGAGGCGAGGAGCGTACATGTCTGCACTCTCTGCGCGTAATGAACGAGCGTGATTGTCGCGGCTACTGAGATCTCCGTGTACAATGCTCTTTTCTTCTGTGTGCGTAGTGTTATGCATAAACGTCTCTCCCTGTGTGTTTGCGAAAGGTGTGATTTATCAGTAAGCTTTCGGAGTATGGACAGATTCGGTCTGTAAAAAAAAGAATTTTTTTATAAACAAGGATAAGTATGAGTAATCAGCAATATCTTGATAACCTCCGGCACTCGTGTGCACATCTTTTAGCCCAAGCAGTTTTAGAACTGTTTCCTGATACGCAATTGACTATCGGACCAACCACAGAACATGGCTTTTTTTATGACTTTCTTCCGGTGCATAATTTTAAAGAAGATGATCTGCCGGTCATTGAAAAAAAGATGCATGAAATTGCAGCACGAGCATATGATATTGTTGGTGGGCAAGTAGACAAGCAAGAAGCGCGTCCGCTTTTTGCACATAACAGATTTAAAATGGAACTGCTTGAGGGTATTGCTGGTGAAACGGTGGGGGTTTATCACCAAGGACCATTTTACGATTTGTGTCGTGGTGGCCATGTTGAGAATAGTAAGGTGTTAAAGCATTTTAAATTGACGGGACTTTCTGGTTCATATTGGCGTGCCGACCGTGCCGGTCAGCCGCTTCAACGGATAACAGGCATTGCATTTGAAACAAAAGAAGATTTGCGTGCGTACGAGCAAGCGGTTGAAGATGCATTGCGCTATGACCACCGCGTTCTTGGTAAGCAGCTTGATTTGTTTTCATTTCATCAAGAATCTCCGGGCGCAGCATTTTTTCACCCACGTGGGACCACGCTTTATAATGAGATGATTTCATTGAGTCGTCGACTGCAACAAGATACGTATCAAGAGATTAAGACTCCGCTTATCATGCATGAAAAATTATGGCATACCTCGGGGCATTACGATAACTATAAAGAGAATATGTATTTTACACAGATTGATGATCAAACTCATTGTGTTCGCCCTATGAATTGTCCCTCAGGTTTGATGGTATATCAAGAAGGATTGCATTCGTATCGCGCGCTGCCTATTCGTTTGTCTGAATATGGCATGGTGCATCGGTATGAATTATCTGGCGTGCTGCATGGTTTGTTTCGGGTTCGTACTTTTACACAAGATGATGCGCATATTTTTTGTACGCCTGATCAGATTCAGCACGAGGTTGCCCAGGTATTAACGCTTGCGGAGACCATATATAAAAAGTTTGGATTTGAGCATATTTCGTATGCTCTTTCCACGCGGCCAGAAAAAGCGATTGGTGATGATGCGTTGTGGGAGCATGCAACACAAGCGCTTGCAGATGCCATGACCTCTCGCGGAATTGTGTATACAGTGCAAGAAGGAGAAGGTGCGTTTTACGGTCCGAAGATTGAAATAAAAATTAAAGACGCAATGGGCCGGCAGTGGCAATGCGGCACGGTGCAAGTTGATCCGTTTTTACCGCAAAATTTTGAACTTGAGTATGTGGCAAGTGACCAATCACGTCAGCGTCCGGTGATGATTCACCGTGCTATTTACGGCTCAATTGAGCGGTTTATGGGTGTTATTCTTGAACACTATAAAGGGCGATTGCCCTTCTGGATTGCTCCTGAGCAGATTCGTGTTATGACTATTACCGATGCGCAGCAAGCGTATGCAGAGGAGATTGCAGTAAAACTCAAGAAGCTTGGTGTGCGCGTAACAGTTGACCATACCTCTGACAAGATTAATGCAAAAATCAAACGAGCCCAGCTCATGCAAATTCCATGGATGCTCGTGCTGGGAGACAAAGAGCGTGAGCAGCAGACGGTAACACTGAGGCAGCTTGATGGCTCGCAGCAGTTTGGTGTGACACTTGAAGCGCTACAAGAGATGATACGAATTGCGTCTGAATAGAAGATTTTTTTTAGAGGAAGGAAAGTGACTATGAAACAAGTGAAGTATGTATTAATGGGTTTTGTGGGAGTATTGGTGTGTTGCATTCTACAGAGTGGGTTAGTTGCAGGCGATAGTGGAGGCGGCTTGGCGGGTGCTGGTGGTCCTGGTGGGGTTGCACCTACTATCCCGCCCAAAGTTATTGACTCTTTTTTGCAGGCGCTTGCTCTTGAAGTAGTTAAGCGACCTCCAGCTAGTCGGAGTATTGCTGCACCTGCTATTATTCAAGCTGTTAATGCTGTGCTTTCTGCTACTTGTTTTGCGTACGCGGAAGATGAGAGAAATCGCACTTGCTGGGCACTTTTGAGAGCTCATGAATCTTCAAGTGAAAATACCGTTTTGGATTTTTGTGAACTGATTGATGTTGATGTGTGGAGAGTTGTACAATCTCATTTGAGACCTGATGCACCAGAAGCTTCAGATTATCATCAGCGTCTTGCTACGACACAACGAGCTCGCGAGATTGTTAAGCAGTTGCGATGGGAGAAATTTGACTCATTCTATAGAGCGGTACAAAGGCACGGCACAGATTGTCTAGCGGCTCATTCCGCCGCAAAACGGCTTGCTCTTTTTTTAGGATTACCTAATCTTACACCGGCAGAAGCTTGCGAAATTTATCTGTGTGAAAGCGATGATATAACAACTACGCATAAAAAAAGTAAGATGCGAGAGTTGTTTGGTGTGTTGCCGTCGATGAATGTGCTTTCGGGGTCAAGAGATTTTGAAGGCGGGTATGATGAAAACGATTGTGAAGAGCCGGAGTAATAAAACATTTTTGTCTTATGTGCGGTGAGATAAAGCGCTACAGGAGATGATACGAATTGCGTCTGAAGAGAAGAGTGTTGATGAGAATTATAGTAAAAAAAAGAAAGGAAAACTTATGAAGTTTCTACATACGATTGCAGTGAGTATTCTCATGTGCGGTTTAATTGGTACGGGAAGTATACGTGCAACAGATATGAATGCTTTAGATATGTTGTATGCAGCAGTGTCTCAAACCGTAAAGGATGGCGGAAATTTTGACGATGATAGTATTTTAGAAGCGGTTGATGCGGTGAGAGATGCTTATTCTGATATATTCCATACTGACGGGACCATACCGCAGGATGTTACGGCAGTTTTTACCGTATACTTGCAGCATGAAGGTGATGATAAAAAAGCAGGTAGGTTTTTTGGTAAAGTTTTTTCTCTAGACCGAAGTATTCTTGAAGATGCGCTTTCAGCAATGGAAGATGACGAATTGCAGCGGTATGGAAATCGCATAAAGAAAACGTTTGGTTCAGAACATGAGTTGTATAGCCGCGCTGGGGGCAAGAGTCATGCAGCGGCTGCGGCTCCTCGTTATTATGAGTCTTGGGAATTTCCTGAATTAGACGATACGACGTTTGAGGCTCTTGAGTACGCTGTTCAAAATAAAGATGGCTATACTACTGATGATCAGTATGACTATTACGCCGAACAGCATCGCAGAGGGAATCGTCGCGGGGATTGCAGCGGAGCTGTGGTTTTGTATAGTTGAGTTATTGGCGCAAGAGATTTTTAAAGGTGTGCGGTGAGAGAACATATCTTACAACACACCTTTATTTTTTGAGCGCTGGGTATTAAAGACCATAGACTGGCCATGCTTTTTCTTTTCCTGGAGCCTTTTTTGCATACAAAATATCACAGTGTGGCCTTGAGATTCGTTCGCGCGGTATTGTGTAAAAAATATCCATTAAGTAGGAGGGGGTATGTATTTAGCAGCTTTCGTATGGGGCATGGTTTTTTGTGTACATACTCTGCAGCCAATAGCGGTGGTGAAGCCAGGAGCGGTGGCGCAGCCAATAGTGGCTGTGCAGCCAGCGCAGCAGTATGTTTCTACTGACCCGGCAGTAAACCAGCTTTTTGAGTTTTTCCGTGCGTTTTTTAACCAACCAGATATTGATGTGAAAGTAAAATATCTGCAAGAGGGTATTGCAGTTGCTGAGAAAAATATTAATCGAGATATTGATCTGAGTCGTGACATGATTGCCAAGCTGGCAGCAGGGCTTGCAAGTTTTAATAGAGATATAGAAAAAGAGGCTGATCAGGCTGAATTCTTTAGAAATGTATTGGGCGCGGTGGTTAAATCATTTGAAGCACGTATGCGAGCAGTGGAAGATGCGGCCGGCATTAAACGAGGGATATTTTCATGAAGATACGTTTAGTATTGTTGTTGCTGTGTTGGGGAGGCGTCTCTCTGTGCCATGGTAGTCAGGTTCTTCCGGGGGTGTTAACAGGTGGCGAGCTGAATACGGCAAACCAAATGCGTGGTGAGTATATCAAAAACACATTTAACAACATTGAGTCTTTGGTTGGCCTTCAAAATAAACGGATTTCTCAGGTGCGTGATAAAAATAAGAAAACCTTTCAACAGGTAGCACGTGCTCTTGTGAAATTAAATCAGCGCTTAGCAAAAGTTCAACAATCCAGTTCTGTGGGGAATGTATGATGTGGGCTATCCTTATGTGCTGTATGAGTATTGGTGTTTCGTCCCTTACCGGAATGAGTGGGATGGGGCAGGCGGCAGGAGTAGGTATGGGTATGGGACTTGGCGCAGGTATTGGGTCTGGTGTTGCAGCAGGCGTTATGAATGGGTCAATGTCGCCCTTGTCACTGGCAACCGATGCGTGGTTTATACGATGGCTGACACGGAGCAAGTATGAAAAGCCTGCGGTTATCGTTGCGCGGCTTACGAAGATGCAAGCAATTATGAATGTCCAACTTGAACGGGTGAAGCGGCGTCGAGAAGAAATGAGGACCGCGTGCCTTACTATTGGCAAGATGATACGCCAGGTTGATCAGGGTCTTGCTGCACAAGAGCAGCGTTTCAAGATTACGTTGTCTTCACAAAAGGCTGACGATGAATTTGCTGCCATGATGGCCGCTTCTGCTGCGTAACTTTGTTTTATTTTGTCCAATCATGACGAGTAATCGATTCCATTCGATCCAGTATTCTGGCGGCAGTACTTTTTTGAGCGCTTTTTCTGTCTCGTCAGCGGTACGTGTGTGCACAATGCCCCATTCATTACTCAGGCGATGCACGTGTGTGTCAACGCAAATAGCCGGTATGTCAAACGCAAGTCCTCGTACTAAATTTGCTGTTTTTTGCCCTACGCCAGGAAGGGCAAGGAGTTCCTCCTCAGTATGCGGCACCGTGCTGTTATGGTGGGTGATAAGTAATGCGCTGACCGCTTGAAGTGTGCGTGCTTTATTTTTATAAAAACCACTTTTATAGATGAGCCGCTCAAGTGCTTCTGGGGATAACGCACAGAGTTCTTCAGGGGTTTGTGCGTGAGCAAAGAGTTCTCGGCAGATATGAATAGTTACGACATCGCGGGCGCGTAGACTGAGCAAGCAGCTGATGAGGATGAGGTAGGGGTTTTTGCCGTACTCATGAATAATTGTTTCAGTCATCGGTGGCGTGAGGCCGGTAGTGAGTATGCGCAGGTGCTCGATAAGTGCTGAGAGTTGCTGCTGAGAGAACATCATGTGTCTGAGCTTTCTTTATTTTTGATGGTGAAATGGTGTAGGGTCAACTCTAGTATATAGCAACGTAGGCAAAAATGTGGATAAGCTCATTATTAGTAAGGCTGGATCGCCACGCTACCAGCCTACGCCTCGTGGCTACGGCGGGCCGGCAGCTCGCGAAGACGAAGTACGAGTTGTGTCTTGGATAGTTGGCATGCGGAGTGCAGGCACGCCTGCCCGCCATAGCCTCAGGCGGCGGCTGGGTAATCCAGAGATATATCAGGTTGAGTAGGCCTGATTATAGTATAAGAAGGAACAGTGTGTATGAGTTATGTGGTGTATAAAGATAAAGCGACCGACTTCCTCGCTTTTTTAGAACAAGAAAAAAATGTCTCACTCAATACGGTGCGTGCATATCGCGCTGATTTAGCTCAATTTCTTTCATTTTGGCAGCGAGTAGAGGACGGTGGTCCTGTAGCCGCTGCAACGCCATCGTATGTTATGCAGCGGTACCTGGTGTCACTCTTTTACGATAAGATGCTTAAAACAACATTGTCGCGCAAACTTTCGTGTTTACGCTCGTTTTCCGCTTTTTTAAAACAGCAAGGAATTGTGCTTGAAGTAAAAGTAAAAAACCCTCGGCAAGAAAAACGGCTTCCATCAATACTCAGTATTGATGAAATCAGCTACCTACTAGATCAGGTAAAAATTGAAGAGCTTCCCTCCCGGTATCCGTACCGAGACCGTGCAATAATGGAAATGCTCTATGCAACCGGAGTGCGGTGCAGTGAACTGACTCATATGAAAGTGAGTGATATTGATATGAATGAAAAAACAATTCGCATTATGGGCAAGGGAAGAAAAGAGCGGATGGTGTTGTTTGGGGAAAAAGCAAAAACAGCATTGATCAGTTATTTTGAGTATGAGCGCGCAGCATTTGGTTTTGAAAAAGATTGTTTTGTTTTTGTGGGGCCGAGTGGTAAGCGGATTGCGGAGCGCACCGTGCAGCGTATTTGTGAAATGTATCGGCACTTACTTAAAATAGAGAGACCATTGACGCCGCATAAAATTCGGCACTCATTTGCAACGCATTTACTGAACCAGGGAGTTGATTTGCGAGTCATTCAAGAGCTGCTGGGGCACACGTCACTTTCAACGGTTGAAATTTATACTCATGTTTCTTCTGCAGAGCTTGCTCGTATGTGTGATGCAAAACATCCATTAAATACAATGGAGTTTGCTCAAACAGAGTAAGAGGAATGTAGTAAACCGTTTCTTCTGTTCCTTGATCATGATACACTGCGATCATATAAGTTTATTTTTACTAACGGTGCAGTATGCAACAACGTGATATTTTTGCTGGTGATATAATATTTTTTTACGCATACGACATTGGCGATGACATTGATCTGGAAATGATTAAGTCACAGCACTTAGTGCCAACCTACAGCACCCCTCTCTCTGCAAAATTTAAGAATTACCACATTCCTATTTCGTACCACTTACGTGGGCCCAATTTGATTTCTGAAGGCGAAGGGCATGAGCAGTTTTCGAGTACTGAGAAACCAAGTTCGGTATTTACCGGAGATGATTCACGCGCTCATTGTTTTGCTCTCAGTAAAATTCATGCGTTTGGCGTACTGTCGTATTGTTATCGCATTCCTTTTAAAGGAACCTTACATACGCTTAAAAAAAGTTTGATTGAGCTGAAAGGTGAATATGATCAGCTTTCAGATACCTATGCGTATGAAACATATAAAAGAATTCATAGCGCAGTAGTAATGCCACAGTTTTGTAATTTAAAGAACGATTATTTTACTGTTCATATTAGCCCAGAGCGCAGTACGCTTTCTAGTGAAAAACTTATGGAAGTATATGGC
The DNA here is from genome assembly GCA_037139275.1 of bacterium. Taxonomy (GTDB): domain Bacteria; phylum Babelota; class Babeliae; order Babelales; family JAUPTZ01; genus JAUPTZ01. The sequence continues at coordinate 14,815 of JBAXGS010000005.1, forward strand.
GGTGATATTGCCTCACTGCTCAGACTTGAAGTTGATATGCTTTCGCCTTATCAGCAAGATATGATTTTACGATCACGTACCGGTTATTACGGAGACGAGCTGATTGTTATCGATCGTGGTGGCGCATTTGTGTATGACGATACCTGCTATGACTCTATGGAATTGTTTGAGTTTGTAACTATTCAGCTGCTGGAGCTTCAGTATTTTGACCGGCTGCTTGATAGACGGCTTCATATGTTTTACACATCACAATCTGATTCATTAAAATCGCGCAACGCTATGCCTATTGCAGATCTTGCCCAGCTCAGCGTAGATATTTCGGTTATTACTGAGCGGCTTGAAAATAGTATACGAATGTCGGGCGATGAGTATTACTCCGATATTTATGAGCGTTTAGTTAAAAAGCTATCACTGGACCGTTGGCGTGAAGGTGTGCAACGTAAGCTGGATATTATTCGTGATTTGTATGAAGTGCAGCAGACAGGACAAGATCTTATTTTTCATAAGAGATGGACACTTGTTATTGTTGCTTTGATCGCCCTTGAATCAATTGTTGGGCTTGCCCATTTTGTACATTATTTACACAATCAGTAGTAGGGCCCTGTGCTTGTGCATGACACATGAGTGTCCTGAATGTAGGCAGGTCAGCCTTTTTTGCATGGCGACTGGCTTGTGAACGCTTGATTCTCCTTATTTTTTTACCTTGCATCGGGGGGGGAGTCATGGTACGGTATGAGGGCGTGCAAGACGCGCTGCATATAAAAATTCTCATCTTTTGCTTAGTAACTGCAGCTTTGTAAATCAGTTCTTGATCAAGAAAGAATATTGATTTCACTCCGGTCTTGACCGCATGTGTTAGTTATTTGATTGTTCTTAAACAAATAGACGATGAGGAATTCATATGATTACTTTACCCACTTCAGTAACGCGTATTCTTTTTGTTGTACCTTCTTTTGCACTTATTTTTTCTTGTATGCCGTCTGATGCGCCGGATCGTGTAACGTGTATGGCACTGGCTTCGCCGGATTGTGCGGGATCAGTTGATGAGGATCCAGGTTTTTCTCCTCGGTTGAGCGGTTTAAAGCTTACGTTTGCTCAGCCCGAGAGTGCGCCTATGCATTCCGAGAGTGCGCCTATGCATTTTTTGGCTGCAGATAATTTAGGTCTTGCTCGGTTATTTATTAGCAAAGTTTTTGTTGATCGGTATTCAAGAGCTGCATTTTCAGAGGCGCTTGCTGCGCTTCGTCCTGGTCATGAGGCATTTGTTCAAGCGGTGCAGGCATATGAGGCTTGTATTCCTGGGATGACTGAATTGCATGAGGCAATTAATGAGGCGAGCGAGTATACGCTTGCTGATCGTGTTGCATTCTTTGCTCGGGGTGCAGTACTACTCTATGCGTTTGCTATCGCACAGGGGGGTACTGCGTCTGGATATAATCTTGGGTATGTGCGTGACCACATCGGTGTAAGGGCAGGAACTCAGCAGATTACTGAGGTGATACGTGTTCATATGCCGTATGTGATTATTAAAGTGCTTTCCGAGTTTACTCAGAAATTGAAAATGCTGTATGCGCGGGTACGTCATGATGAATTGTGTAGCCAGTTTTGGGTAGCAGTTTCCGATCTTGATGATGCTCTTATTACAATACAAGATACAGAGAGTTTGAATTGTGAGCAAAATGCGGTATTTAAGTTAATACTAGCATATCAAAAATATCGGATTAGTCAGTACCAAGATCTCTACACAGAGCAGGTATCAGCTTTGGGTGATCAGAAAGAAGCAGCGCTTGCATGTGAAGAACATTTACTGGATAATGGATTTCTTTAGGATTAGAGAGATGTTAAAAAGGGGCGGAGTGCTGCAAAACTCCGCCCCTTTTTTTACAGGTATACAGAACCTATGCCGCGGCTGCGGCAACAGGGGTACTTGAAGGCATGGGAGGTGCAGATGGCTCTGCTTTGACCGGCACAGCAGAAGGTGCTGGGCTCAGCTGAATAGCAGGCGTTGTGGTAACTACTTTCGGTCTTAGACTACTTTGAGCCGCAATAACACTGATATTTTCGCATACTATTGTCGCGTAATCACTGGTGACTGAAAAGAATCGTATGTCAGCATCCGGTGTTGGATTTTTCCATGTATACAGTTCTTTGGTATGAGGTTCTCCGCTGCCGATGGTAATGCTTTCGGGACGGTAGGTAATCCAGAGTGGCTGCGATCCAATAGTTTTTAAGGTGAGATCAAACTGCTCAACGAGCTGTCCATCTTTAAATAAAGCAGATTTTGTATTTTGCCAGCCACCAAGCAGGAGCGAGTAGCGTGCTACCCCTACTGAGAGGGGATTGAGTCCAATATACACACCACCTGAGGGAGTCAGAGCATCGAGTGTAATTGTTTGATTTGGTTTAATACGGCATTTTGGATTCCAGGTAAATTCTCCTTTTTTATTTGAGCTCGTATGATATTTATGCTCAAGGAGTGGGACGCCTGGCTTTGAGATGATGTTTTGTAATGTGACCATTTCACTGCCACTGGCAAATCCTATATGGCTTATCGCACCGGGTTGTGATGATGCGGCTGGATCATACCAAAATAGGAGTAGTTTTTTCCCAGGTTCATTACCTTTACCCAGAGCAATAGAACCATTATCGTACGAGAGCCAATACTCTTCTGGAATGAATCCGCTTTTAATTTTTGCATCAGCGTTGTTGATGCTTGCAACCACTTCTTTATTGCAGCGGATTTGGGTGCATGAATTCTTTTCAGCTCCAATAACTATTTCGTAACGAGGGGTGTTGTTTATTCCTGCAGAAAGACCAATACAGATGTCACTTTTTGCTTTTGCCTTCCAGGCAATGCTTCCAAAATTTGTTTTTGCAAGCTTCCAGGTTGGGTTATAGATATAGGTACTTGTTCCTGCAGCAATAATATAATCGGACGAAGATTGTTGTATTGCAGGCTCGGCAAGGCGAATGTGGCTATAGGTTACTGCTGTTTGGTCGCTTGAGAGGTCAGTATAGAGAATTGATTCTGGATTTAAATCTGTCCAGGAGAGAATAGTGTTTGCTCCCGGTTTTGTATCGACACCAACCATGATCGTGCCTTTGTTATAGGAGATCCAATAATCTGATGCAAAATCTGATGAATTAATAATTCCACGAGGGTCTTGTGTCTGGGCAACCACTTTTCCTTTTTTACGTATTTGGGTGCAGGTATTATCTGCCGCTCCGATAACAACTTCCAAGGAAGGGTCAACGCCACGTATCAATGTTCCCTCAAACCCTATATAGTACGGACCGTCTCCTTTTATATCACAAAGAAGTGTTCCTTGGTCAGCAACAGGGAGCTTCCACTTATCGCTAAATGCATAGGTTTTTCGTTGTGCATTGGCAAACCATGAAACGTTTCGGCTGTATTTTGTCGTATCTGACGGAATGCTTTGAATGCTACGGTATGTTGCTTGGCCATTACTACTACTGAGCGAAAAGTTTTGAATAATGTCTACCGTTGCAAAGTTTTGTGATTCCAGGATAACGGATTCAGTTGAAGGAGTATTTCCTGAACCACAGGCAAAATAACCTTTATCAAAGATAATCCAAAATGGGGTGTAGCAGCCGTCTTGAAGATATTTTTTTTGCGTACTCATCAGTACTTGGTTCTCTTTCAACAACGCGCACGTTGCACCGAGTGAGACGCTATAAATTGCTTTTCCTGGTTTACCCAGGCCAATGAGTGCAGTGTCGTTAGTTTTGACTTCAAAAGTAATACAGCCTTTTTCAGGTTTTACAAGAGTCCAATATGATGGCCAGGTAAATGCTCCACGCTCACTGCAGGCACTGTACGTTTGATTAAGCGGCAGCTTGACACCTGGTTTATAGGTAATATCATTAAAGAGGGCACCTTCCGCGCGACTTGATACGGAGAAGTGAGAAACCGTTTTTGGTGTTTCGGCATCAAACCATTCAAGGAATTGGTTCTTATTCGCTTCAGCTCCAATACCTACCGTGATATGCCCTTTATAGTAATTAATCCAATACGTATAGTTGTTATCTGGACTTGGTATGATTGCATCAGCATCTCTGCTACGGGCTACAATCGTTTTGTTTTTAAGAATGAGAGTTTCTTGGTTGTTTTGATCACCATAGATAATTTCATACAGTGCCCCATCTTCTTTGTTGCCAAGGGCAACAGCGATTGAGTGGGGCGCTTTTGCAGTAAAGGTGAGCGAAGCGGTATTAGGAGTTGTGCATTTCCAGGCATCATTCCATGTATACGTAATCTCTTTTTGAGGAGCAGTTCCGATTTTAAAGGTATCGCATGCCGCTATATCAGCGTAGAGAGTTGCAATAGTTGGGTCATCTACCGCAAAGCTGCCTATTTTTTTGAAGTAGGCTGGGGCAGTAGTTGGGTTGCCAATACTGAAGCCTGCAATGGTTGGTTTTTGAGTGAGTGTTGTTGAGCCAATGATATTGGTGTGTGGCTGTATACCATATCCATATGAGAGGGTGCCGGTTGCTTGCGTATACAGAATCCAGTATGGGTAAAAATTATAACTATCGTTAATGAAGCGGTTTTTTAACTCAGTGGTAAATGGTTGCGCTTCATCAGGTTGCACGACCGTAGTTGTGGTTGCTGCTGGATGTCCTAGTGTAATAGTAGCCGCTGTTTTTGAGGTGTCAGGTAATGAGTCATGAAGACCCAGTGAAAAGCCGGTCGTTGTTTTTGCTGCGCACAGGATCAGGATTTCTGGTTTTTGTGGGCAGGTCCATGCACTGTTATGAAAAAGAGCGGAGCTTGCTGGCGCAGTATATTGTGAACCTCGAGGGAGCGTTCCTGTAGGCAAAGGAATCACTTCAATTGATTTGAATTCAATATAATTGTCATTATTGGTAAAAGAAAAATGCGTTATTGGCTCTCCTTTGGTTGCATATTCCAGAACACAGTTTTCACCAGGCTTACGGCCGGTGCCCAGCATGCAATATCCCTCGTCATAGCTAAACCAGTATGCTCCATACGTATCTTTATCTTGAATCACGCTTTCTGGGTCGGTAGTTTCTGTAATGAGGGTGCCATTGGGTCCTTGTAGTACCGTTTTACTGTTCTTTTCTGTGCCTATGAGGCAGCGTAG
>JBAXGS010000006.1:0-18965 GCA_037139275.1 bacterium
AGCAAAGTCGAAACCAGAGAAGCCAGGATGGGAATCCAGAAGGGTATACAGCGAAGAAGAACCAAAAGAGGATGAAAAGCCAACCAAAACAACCAGAAAAAAAGAAACACTCCCCACAACCAAGCATTCCAGGTGGAGGAATGTACAAAAAAGAACTCTGTCCCCAACAACAAATACGGCGGCCCTGCTAACCAGCACCCGCCGTATTTTGCTATCTACACTATCTTCGCCGATCAAACGGCGATTCAGAAATTAACCTGTGCTACAAAGTATATGGGACTGCAGCAGCTTTACGCTTTTTTACTTCCGCCTCAATCAGCTCATCTAAATTAGTTACGTTGCTGGCTTCAGCAAGCTGTTGTAATACAGAGTCTATATGCGCCTTAGCCTGAGACGCCGACATACTCAATACCTGACCACTAACCCTTTGCATAATACCTGAACGCTCATCACCTGCTATGCCCAATGCCGTCAAGCCCGGAGAAAGTCTTGCCGCCATGTAGTGCGCGTTTTGAGCAGCGCGACCAGACTCTGCAGCTAACGCACCGGCCTCAGAACTTCCAAGTATTACGTGTACTCTCTTCGTGGATGCATTCAAATGGCTGTCATAACGTGCAACAAATCGTTGGTCTAGATCCTCCAAATAATCAGAAGTAGTTCCATTTGGAGTCAAACCCGGCGCAGCAAGAAGACCACCTTCCAATCCGCCTGGTACAAACGACGTATGAGATCTTTCCATAAATGGTTTTTTAGAAAATATCTGACTGAGTATTGATTGCTTTTGGCGGTTACTCCATAAACTGCGATCGCTCCCTTTTTCTGCTTTGCTAATTTTGTAGGCACTCTTTCCGTAATCCAAGCTACCTGAACCACATGACAAGAACAATCCCAGAGAGCCTCCACACAATAGGGCGCCTCTTAATAAGCGATTTTTCAGTTGCTTAATCTCTGCTGCAAGAGCTTCTTGCTCTGAAACATCTGCCCGTGGATTTGCTGTCAATTTTGCAAGCGCTATTCTCTTACTTTTCAACGCCTTAAAAGTATCTTTCATATCTACAACTTCAGAGGCAAAGCTCGCTCCAGACAAAACTGCAGCCGTACCAAATCCAGCAGCTCTTACTGCATCAGGAACCGCATATGACAGTGGAGTTGTTTGTGGTGGCGCAACGTCTGCCGCCGCGAACATGTGTGTAGGCATCCATACGCCCATACTCCCCAGAAGTAGGCAACTCATCACTCGTACTATGTTCAGCATCCTCATAAAAACACTCCTGCGTATGCCTAAAATATAAAAAACAATATTAACTAAATTATGCTATATCGTTTATTTATCTTATCAAACCTTGCTACCCAAAAAAAAGATTTTTACAAAGAATAAGCTCAGGCTTCGTATAAAAAATTCTAAAAAAAGCACCTCGAAAAGACGAAACGGATCCATAATAAACAGTAAGCATTGACAGAGAAAATCAATTACTCAGTATACTGCCCCCTCGTTACCCAACTACATCTTACGCACGAAAGGACTGTCATATGAGGCGTCGCGTAACAGAGGCCGTCTGTACGGTTTTTTTGACGAGCACCATTCTTAACGGCTATCAACCCTATACCGAGTTCAGGCCAGCTCCCTGCCCGGAAATACAACTCAATAACGATACTGATTCAGCATTTTTTATCGACACCAAAACAACCGTCTATACAAAGCAAGCGTCTCGCTGTTTTCTTGACGATCTGCGCGTAAAAGAACAACTCAGTGCACTCTATTTTAATGCGAGCGACTTTCGCTTAAGCACTATTTTTCAAGACTGCCTCGTTCCCACCAACACAGAATGTTATAATCCGTATATGCGTGTGCTTCGCCTCCAACCAAACATCACGTATAGCGAAGTAGGCACTCTTATCTCAGCACGGCTAGAAGCGGCTTTTGGTCACAATAAATGGTTTCATATTGGCATACGCGCCTCTATCCCTCTTAAACAGCGCACCATCTCACGCATTGATACCGGCTCTCGGGGACCTGCAGAACAACAAGATCTTATAAGCCAAGCGGAAATTCAGTTTGCAGACTCAGAAACATCAACCCCCAACGCGCGCGCATATCGCCTCGATTTTATTGAAGCACTCCCTAATAATGCAAACTTTGATGAAAGCATAAAATATGATGCCACAGAAGGCGCTACCACAATTTTTGATACCGCAGTCAGCGCAAGCGATGGAAGTATTAACGGTGCTATTATTCGCAGGGAAGAAACACAAGTTCCCCGCGGCCAAGCAGTTGCCACCCTTTATCCAAGCATTGGAGAAGAAAGTAGTACGGTAACCGCAAATCTTCCCACCGCAATTGGGCTGAGCCAAGAAAATACCATATACCAACTCGCTCAAGGTGAATCAGGATACGCCGCAATGCTTGATAGCGCAGAAAAATCAGTTGCCCAGCGCATTAAAGATCAAGATACAAAAGCATCTCTCTGGCTGGTGGGAACCTATGACACAGAAGGAATTGCAACTGATGGCTTTTTCTCCATCGACCAACTCCTCCTTGATAAAGTCAATCAGTACCGTGAAAACGTCTACGAGTGGTTTCATGACCGCAACTACATTCTTAAGTCTGAACAAGAACAAGGAATTGGCGACACCATCATAGAGTCATATATCACCTGCGATCTCTTTAAAGCATTTCAGATTCGTTTTAAAGGAGGACTGGTCGCTCCTACTGCTCGCGAAAAAACAACGGGGAAAAATCCCTATGCCATCTGCCTTGGAAATCGAGGGCATGTTGAATGTTTTATTGGTGGTGGCATGACGCTCCTGATTCCTCACAGCTCCCTCTCAATCACCACCGATGCACAGTACACTACCGTGCTCAGCGCTATTGAATACATCTCAGCAACCTCCCGCGGAGCCCGTATTAAAAATATGGGACCTGAAACAACCGCCGATGTTTCATGGCACAGCGCACAAGGGAATGTATGGCTCCATATAACACATCCAAAAACGACAAACATCACATTCAGCGTCGGCTACGATTGGTATGTAAAAACCGATGATGTGATTATTTTTCAAAATCAAACAGTACCATCGTTTCTGGGGAAAACATTTAACACAACCTCTCGCGTGTATGACGTGGAAAACCTTATCACACTAAATCCAGAACTTGCTGCAGCGCATACCGGAGCGGTACAACACTCTCTCTGCCTTTCTACCTCATACACACCATCGCCATACGTAACATTTTCAGCACAAGCAGGATACGTACTTGGTGGCCGCAACACCCCGCAAACAATTGAATGTTCAATTGGATGCACCGTTTCTTTGTAGGAGTTATTTATGAATTACATCTACCGCGTACTTCTCTGCTGCAGCATACCGGTACTTTCTTCGCTCAATGCAGGAGCTATTGATACCTTTATCACCACCACTGCAGCAACAATTACCACACACACAGCAGCCGTTACACATCTATCTACCATTTTCGGGACATCTCGCGCTGCTGCCGCAGCCGACCTAGGCGACACCCTGCTCGATCTGAGTGATACCATTGACGGAGTTATTGGTGGATCGCTGGGCGTCTGTAGCGAAGGACAAACAACCCTTCTTACTGCACACTATGATGCGGTACTCGTGTTAAGCAACCGCTGTTTAGATCATATATTTCTGGGAAACGCCCATCAGGCAGTTGCAACACAGCTGGAAGCTCTTGCAACCATTACTAGCAACCAAGACCCCGCAGATATTGCCGGCACCATAACAACAGCCCAAGCAGCGCTGCTCATAGCATTAACAACCTACACCGATGCGTATACGCTGGGAGTAGGCGATGAAGCAGGTATTTTAACAGAAGCATCATGGGCAGAGTTTTTAACCGAAAAAACGCGTGCTACAACTGCATACAATCTTGCCATTGCATTACGCGTATGCAGCACCGACTATACCGATTTTAAAGAAGCGCTGGACTCGCTACCAAGCCCAGATGACGATACCGTAGAAGATTACGACACAAGTTTTCTTACAGCACAAAATAGTATTAAAACGGCGGCAACAACTGCTCTTTCACATTTCTCTACTGCGCAAACACTCCTCACGGCCTTAACGAGCAGTGACCAAGCTGGTGATCAAGCAATAGATTTTATTGCACAGGCAGCCTTGAATATACAAGACAAAGTCAGTCAGTTTACCCAAGAACTGCTTGCGCGTAAGCTTGGCGCCCAAGGCGCGCCAGGAAGCGTTGCTATACGGGTGCTACAAAGACAACTCCTCTTTGATGCTGCAGATTTCACCGCCAAAGATATTATTAAAACCGCACTCATTTCTGCCTATCAAACTCAAGACGCTGCGACAGCCGATCTGAACACCGCAGCAACCGCCGCTGCTGCACTCATACAAGTTGACCTCACTCCGTTTGAAGAAACCCCTCCCGCCGCTGCTCCCGATGGGGAACGCAGCAATATGGGGGTGATTGTTGATACAAAAGTGACCGAATATATAGAGGCTATGCAAGGCAAAATCAGATCTATTTTTGAAGGGTTAAACGCATCTATCGCCCAAACGCAGCTTGATAATATTACAAACACCCTCTTACCTGCGGTGTATCTTCAAATGACCGGCACCGTTATGAATGACTGGCTTATTGATCGAACTCCTCTTTTGCTTGGCTTTGAAACGCTTGCCGATCATGTCGGAGGGTACGTACGCGAATGGAATGAACTGGTTACTATTCTGAATGCAACCAAAACAGACCCTCTCATTAGCGCCTCAGCCCTTGCTGCCATCAACAGCGCACAAGGTGTGTCATTCTTTGCCAATCTTTTTAGTAATCAAACGAGTGCTTCAGTTATAGCGCTTAAAGCAACTGCTCTTATAAAACGCCCTAATGGCAGTGTGCGGCAAATCATGACACAAGGTAACGCTGAATTTCAACGGATACTCCTCGGGCTCCTCCCTTCTATCTTAAGTGGATCAGTGTCTCAGCCCGCCACTATACGCACCAATGCAGCTGCAACGGTCGCCGCAACACGAACTGTTCCAGAGGAGCCATCTACCACTATTTCAGACTCTACCGTACTGAATGCACAACTTGAAGATGGAGAAGAAGTACTTATAACCGGAACAGGCACGCTGTCTGGCAGGCTTCGAGATGCATATTTTTCAAGCAGCGTCAGCGATAAATTAACTGCTGATGTCAAAATATTTTTAAATCAAAGTGCTCGTCTTGGTCTGGGCACCGCCTGCACTGACAACACCAGCAACTCAGGTCAGACGCTTAATTTGCTGGGAGGTAATGATGTCGACAGCCTTAATTCAGTACAACTCATACCAGATGGTAACTGCATCATCGATCTCAATTCAGACATCATTATTGGAGGCAGTAAACCCATTGTGCCGACTGCCGAATTTGGAAAAGGAGAACATCGTATTACATTTACTTCCAACGTTCCGCGTACTATTACCGTGCTTGCAAATGTCACATGGGATCTCACCGATTTTGGAACGGTAGGAGCCGAATATACCGACTATGGAAAGCAAATTGTCTTTGCAGGAAAAGTGCGTGTAGTCTTAGAGCCAGGAGCAAAAATTCGCTTTCCCCATGTGGACCCCGCAGAGATTAAAAAAACAGTAGTACTCTATTTCAATGATGAATCAGAATTCATTATTCAAGGCGACCCACTCCTTGTGGGCAACCCGTGGGCCGATCTCTTAATTGCAGGCAGCGACTGTAAGCGCAGCAAAATATTGGGCATGGGAGAGTTGTGGTTTAGTAAAAATGCAACTATGAGTATTGCAAAGCCAGCCCTTTTCGGCATTGAAGCAGATTATAAAACACCGAAAACAGATATTACCTTCAGCCTCCAAGGAGAAGCCCAGATATTAATAGGCACTGAAACCATTGCAGGCGGCGCATTCCAGATTGGCAACATGTTTGTAGGTGGTAGCAAAGAACGCCCACATAGCGGCGATCCAGACCCAAACTTTCCCAACAGCATGGTTAATCCGGCCGCTACAGATGAAGTTGATCCATTTATTCCCCACAAAACAACAATAGATTTTACATTGCGACTTTCTGGGCGCAAAGCACTCTTTCAAATCGGCCGACAAGGATTTTTGGGTCTTGCCGCAGGCGTTATTAATAAAGATGGCGCACTCTCTTCAAGTAATGCGGGCCCTAATGGAATTACCGGGATGAATAATAGCTCATGGCAACTCCAGCGACTGTATAATGTAGGAACTATTACCCTTGATATAGTGCAAGGAGCATTTGACCATAGCATCAGCGCTGATGGCGATTCAAGCAGTTGCTCGCTCCTTGCTATTGGAAAACTGGCAAACGCGTTCCCGCAGAGTAAGTATCTCCTGCGTCTTGGTGATCTTGGTAAAGCGTGTATCTATGGCGGCGGAATGCTGTATTTTGTTGATAAAGATGCGAGCATGGTGTTAACCGAAGAAGGCAGCGTTATTCCTTCTCCTCATACTGTTACTGACCTTACCGATACCGCTGCTGATATCAGCTTTATCACCTCGAATACCGGCGTATACGCTCCCCTTGCCTCAAGCTCATCAACAAGAAAGCGGAGTGAGAAAATACCTGGCCTAACTGACTACAATGTTTTTGGACGCGGTATTGTGAAAAGTGAAACAGGCTCACCCTACGTCTTTGCAGGGCCAACCGAAGAATTTTTCTATGCGCTCAAGCTGTTTAATTACAATATCAGCAAAGAAAATTTTGTACCCGTCTCGATCACCGATGGCATAACCTTAATTACCTCAGTCAGCGCAGGAGTTATTGGGCGAACGCCATTACTCTCTGATAAAATTCGCGATGGCGCACTGAGTGATGCGCTTGATTTTCGCTATCTTAAAGGAAGCAAACAAAGGCTTGGCCGGCCAACCGAATTCTGGTTGCCGGTTGAATAAATGGCTCATGACTTGCAATTTCGACCAAATGTAGCCATCATAAAGTAGTAATTTCAACCAAAAGGCAACTTTATGAAGCGCATAATTGACCATTTTCTACTCGCCTGGAAAACAAATCCCCATCGAAAACCACTTCTTCTTCGCGGCGCCCGGCAAGTAGGTAAAACATATGCAGCACGCCAGCTAGGTACTACTTTCACGCACTGTATAGAAATCAATTTTGAACAACTTCCGGCAGCTGCAACTATCTTTACCAAAGACCTTGATATTGTACGCATTCTCAGAGAACTCTCTGCATTTACCGGTCAAACCATTATCCCTGGCGAAACATTGTTATTTTTTGATGAAATTCAATCAACCCCCCTCGTCCTCACTGCTCTTCGTTATTTTTATGAAACCATACCCTCACTTCATATTATTGCAGCCGGATCATTGCTTGATTTTACCATCGAAGAGCATGGAATTCCGGTGGGCCGTGTTGAATCGTTATATGTCTACCCATTCTCGTATATGGAATATCTCATAGCTACTAAAAACCATTTACTCGCTCGTCTTATTATGGAGCATGCGCCAGAGCAGGCTCTAAGCGAACCTTTGCATACAAAAGCGATCAGCCTACTTGGCGAATATCTTGCAGTAGGAGGCATGCCCTATGCCCTTACACAATGGATCCACGAAAAAAATGTTTTAACCATTCAAAAACATCACTGGCCATTGCTTGATACGTATCGCCACGATTTTGGAAAATATAGCAGAACCCGTGCCATTAAATATGTAGAGCTTGTGTTTAACCAAATACCACTCCAGCTGGGCCGCAAATTTAAATACAGCATCATTGAAGGTGATTATAGAAAAAGAGAACTTGCGCCTGCATTAGATCTTTTAGTAACCGCAGGAGTTGCGCACAAGATACACTATGCCTCAGGCAGCGCCCTTCCCCTTAATGCCACGCTTGATCACCAAGATTACAAAACCCTCTTTCTTGATTGCGGGCTTTCACAAACAGCACTCGGACTTTCAACAGCGGGATGGTTTCTTAACCCAACGCATGAAACAACAACAAAAGGACCTCTCGTTGAAGCATTTGTGGGACAAGAAATCCTCGCCTACAGCACCCCCTATCGTAAAGAGCAGTTATATTACTGGCATAAAGAATCTCAAAGCTTAACCGCTGAAATCGATTATTTAGTCTCACTTAATAACACCATCATTCCTATAGAAGTAAAAGCGGCTGCAGGCACAACCCTTCGCAGTATGCACAATTTCTTAACCGCTCACCAAGCCAGTCCCTACGGCATAAAATTCTCCACGCAAAACTACTCCGTCTATGATAAAATACGTTCATATCCGCTTTATGCGGTTGCAGCAGCACTCAAAGAACAAAATTCTGAGGTTTATGCGGCACTTATGACATTGTGTGAAAAATGATTTACCAGTATTTTACGACATTGCAATGTCGTAAAATACTGGTAAAATGAACAATATCTGTACAAATAAAAAGAGTACTCTCTATACTTAAACATACTCTATTCAGAAGCATCACCGCAGGATTTCAATGTACAAACTTCGTCATATCGAAGGTGAATTACGCCGAATGGCACACCTTTTTAAAGTCATTATCGTTACCGGCGCACGCCAAGTAGGAAAAACAACACTCGTTCAGCACGTGTTTCCTCATGCAAAAATAATTACTTTCGACCCCAATGAAGATGTGTACCAAGCACGGCAAGACCCTGCGTTTTTCTTCCAGACACAACCAAAACCACTCATCCTTGATGCAATTCAATATGCCCCAGAGCTTCTTCCTACACTTAAGCGGCTTGTTGATCAGGACCCAGGATATGGTCAATATTTTTTAACCGGTTCTCACAATCTTCAAGTTCTTAAAAACGTCGCTGAAAGCATGGCTGGACGTGTAGGAATTCTTAACCTTACACCGCTGACCACCTATGAAATCTCTGAATCCTTTTCGTTTGATACAGATAATGAAGCCCATCCTGCTCTCTGGCTAAAGGAGTATTTAGCTGACCCAACCTCACTCCCTTCAAAAATCACTGGAACCACAGAGCAATCTGCTGTGTCAGCCATATGGCGAGGCGGATTACCCGGAACACTCCATTTTCCCAGCAAATCGCTCTCTCGATATTTTTCAGGATACTTTCAGACCTATATCCAACGCGATATCCGTACCATAGCAGATATCAGCGATCTCACCGCGTTTCAACAATTCGTCAGAATTATCAGTGCGCTCACTGGACAAGAAATTAATAACACCCATTTAGGGCGAGAAGCAGATATTGATCCCCGCACGGCACGTAATTGGCTTCGCCTGCTACAACATAGCTATCAATGGCAAGAAATAGTACCGTACAGCAAAAATGCGATTAAACAAGTGGTGAGTACGAAAACAAAAGGGTACCTCAATGACACCGGACTTGCTTGTTTTCTTCTAAAAATTCCAGATGAGTCCTCTGTTCTTGCTCATCCTGCACGCGGAGCATTGTTTGAAACACTCGTAGTCAATCTCATTACCACCATGATCCATGTCCTTGGTGATGTTGCACATATCTATTATTGGAGAACACGTAACGACGCAGAAGTGGATCTTATTCTTGACCACAATGGAGCACTGTATCCTATCGAAATAAAAATGAGAGCAACTCTGTCCAACAAAGACCTCTCTGGTTTGCGCGCATTCAAAGAAGCCAACAAAGATAAAGCCCTCATTAAGACCGCGTTAGTTATCTACGCAGGAACCGAATGCTACTGGCTTGATCAAGAAACGATTGCGCTGCCATGGAATGCGGTATGCAAAGATTTTGCACAATAAATAATCGGATGGTACTATACGTGAAATCACTGCAAAATAATGACTTCCAAATACATGGAATAAAGCAAGCTTAACCCACCCGTCATTGCGAGCATCGCGTGGCAATCCAGCCTTACTTACTAGATAATTAAAACCTATCTGGATTGCTTCGTCGACAGAGTTACGAGTACTTAAAATCACTCTTCCAACTCCTCGCAAAGACGCTCCTATAAAAGCAACTTTATCCGTCAAAGTAAGTCGATACCAACAACGACTAGTACATCTTTGCTACTGAAAGAGATTATATGACCACTATCCGAACTCGTTTTGCCCCATCACCAACTGGCTACCTTCACGTTGGCAGTCTGCGTACCGCCCTTTTTTCTTACTTACTCGCCAAAAAGCATGGCGGCCAATTTTTACTCCGGGTTGAAGACACCGACCAAACACGTCTGGTCCCCGGCGCAATCGAAAATATGATAGATTCACTCAATTGGGCCGGCATCGAGTTTGACGAAGGTCCCGGCAAAGATGGCGGCCACGGGCCGTATGTTCAATCAGAGCGCTTGAGCCTTTACAAAGAACATGCTGAGTACTTACTCGCGCACGGTCATGCCTATTATTGTTTTTGTTCATCTGAGCGTCTGGACGCCATGCGAGCAGAACAAGTAGCACAAAAATTACCGCCGGCATACGACAAGCTCTGCAGAAATTTAACTCCAGAAGAAGTGGCCGCAAAAAAAGCATCCCACTCCCACTCTGTTGTTCGTATGAAAGTTCCTCTTGACGGTGAAATGACCTTTAATGACTTGATTCGTGGTCCGGTAACTTTTGGATACAAAAATATTGATGACCAAGTTCTTATGAAATCTGATGGATTTCCAACCTACCATCTTGCGGTAGTAGTCGATGATCACTTTATGAAAATAAGCCATGTAATTCGTGGAGAAGAATGGCTTTCTTCAACACCAAAACATATCCTCCTCTACCAATACTTTGGCTGGCAGGCCCCACAATTTGCCCACCTCTCACTCCTTCTCAACAGCGACCGGAGCAAACTGAGCAAGCGCCAAGGGGATGTGGCCGTAGAAGATTATAAAAAAAAGGGATATTTGCCTGAAGCACTGGTCAACTTTGTGGCGTTCCTTGGCTGGAATCCAGGAGACACCCGTGAGATTTTTAGCATGCAAGAGCTGATTCATGATTTCTCACTTGCCGGTGTCAGTAAAGCTGGCGCAATCTTTAACGTAGAAAAACTTGATTGGCTCAACGGCCAATATTTGCAGCGCATGTCAGGCATCCAGTTACTACAACGCGTCAAGCCACTCCTTGAAGAACAAGGACTCGCCACACACGACGATGAATACTTGGCCGCAGCATTAGACCTCCTCAAGGAGCGTGTGACGGTCTTGCCTGATTTTTTAAGCAATGGCGCCTACTTCTTTGCCGCACCTACCACGTATGATGAAAAGATTGTCGCAAAAGCATGGAAGCCGGAAACTGCTCAAGCGCTTGCCGACCTGTCTGCGCTCTTCACCGCACTGCCATCATTTGATGCGGCAGCAATTGAAGCAGCTATGCGTGAGTACGCTACTCATAAGAATATTGGTATGGGATCGATTATTCAGCCACTGAGGCTTGCAATTTCCGGTGTTGGGCAAGGACCAGCGGTGTATCAGATTGCTGCGCTACTGGGAAAAAAGGAGGTCATTGCGCGCTGCAAGAAAATGGATGCGGTGCTGAAGGGGTAACCTACCCCGTCTTCGCGAGCGAAGCGAAGCGATCCAGCTATTGCTATTTTAAAAGCGACCAATATAGTTGTTTAATTACTCGAATGGCCTCTAATCATTCGTAATTGCATCTGAGCCATCTAGCGCTTCGAGTGCCGCTGCAGACAAAGGCCTGCCAGAAAACTGCGCTACTCTTCGTTGCATTTCAGCTGCACGCTCAGCAGCTTGGACACTGCCAACGGGACCACATTGCGGAAATCCATCAGGCCTAGTTGATGAAGCTCGAGAATTTGCAGCCCGCATAACCGTGCCCATCCATCCTTTGCGTAGCGCGCTCCAGTTATCCCGCATCCTGCACTGTTCCTGAAACCATTGCTTGAACTTTTCATCTTGATCTGCTTGAACTAACTGGTCCACAGTGTCTCCCCCACCAATAGGTATATCAGAACGAGCTCCTTTTGCTAGAAGCAATTTTATCATTCGACGGTCTTTGTCCACAACCGCCCTGTGCAAAGGCGCTCCATGGGCGAATAATCTTTTCTCAAGTTGATCTACAGAGACACCTTTCTCATCAACTAAAAAATTAATTACTCCAGTGTTACCAGCTCCTACAGCAAATGCTAACCAAGAGCCGCTATAGGCTAAACAACCATTGCGATCGAAACAAACAACATCTTGAGCTACATCGAAGTCAAATTTACTCAAAAACCAATGAAGTTTTGGGTAAAGGACTTCTATTGTATTATAAGCAGAATTATTAATTATGTACCTAAAAGTGTAATTTAAAATAATGGTACGCATTTCTTGCGACAATGCCTTAGCTATATCTATCTGCTTCAGAATAGCGTCTCTATTCTTCTCAGACAAATCAAATGCACAATTAATAGATGAACCAAGATGCATTCCTGCATGCATTGCGACGTGACACAAAGAGTGCAACTGTTTTCGTGTATCCTCCATAGATTCATCAAGGACTGGAGCGGCTAAAATCTGTGCAAGCTGGTGATTAAACGCCGTCAAAGAACCCGTAGCACGCGACAAGAAATACACATCATCATTACCCCCGCCAACCCCTGATGCAGCACCGTTGCCATGCATATTCTCAGCTGGTGGTAGGGGAGGTGCAGTAATCACGTGTTGAGCTGACTGCGCACCTGGCGCAACAATCGGCGCAACCGGCTGAGTAGGTATTACACCAAGTTCTATTGCGCATGGTTCAAACGCTGCGTCTTCGGGCCCAAATAAAGACCCATTTGGGCCAAAATTCAATCGCCACACCTGAACACGGGCAGCTACTGCCGCAAGCGCCATAAAGGCCGCGGCGCTCCCAAGCCCAATTCCCCATTTTGCAGAAGCACTCAACCCCACCCGTTTACGCGAGGCCTTATCAATCAACTGCATAATCGAAGCCTGTATATCTTCTTCAAGCGGCACCAGAGCAAGTTCTTTTTTAAACTGTAAACACTTCTGCTTAAAGTTTTTTGGTGGCCTGCCTCCTTTAAGAGCCATCCAGTCAATCAGGTTATGGAGCTTGTAGGCAATATGGCCATATTCTGTGCCAGATGCTTCCAGCTCTTCAAAAACCTTGAAAGCTAAATTTTGTAGCTGCGTATCTTTTGCAAGCACTGATCCAGGCATACATGCATACTGCTCAGTGGTAGGCGAAGCTGACGCCAATTGCGATACTACGCAAAGGCTCACAAGAAATCCAAATCTAACTCTATTCATGCACCGCTCCAACTTAAACACCATACACTACATGCCTCTGTTTAAAACCCTAATCATTAGTAATTGCATCTAAGCCATGCTGATGAGCTTGGTTGCGCGTCGCGAGCAAAGCAAGAAACTCTTGAACCGCTTCTTCATGACGATCAGCACTTGCAACAGGTCCTAGAGTGTAAGGCCTATCGGGGTTGCGTACTACCTTCCGAGACAGTGCAACACGTCTAACAGTGCCCATCCACGCTCTGCGCACCGTACTACAACCTTCTTTAATATCAAGAAGCAACCCCTTCAAATCTTGATTAGTGCCCCTATTTACTAACTGATCAACAGACAAACCTCCATCAATAGGAATATTAAATCGAGCACCTTTCTGTATAAGAAAATCCATCAATACTTTGTTTTGAGAACGCCAAGCAAGAAACAAAGGTTTCCCTTCATGACCGGTGATAGACATTTGATTGATGTCAATATGATTACCTAACAGATACGCTATTATAGCTTGATATCGCTCTTTTACCGAATCATCACACCGATGATGTGCTATTACAGCCCTCTCAAGAAATGTCATATCATTCCTAAGCTCAGTATCAACAATAACTCCTTGTTGCTGAGTCAAAAATTTAATTATTTCTATATTGCCGAAATCTATCGCCAAACCCAAATAAGTATCCAAACAATCACCCACATTTACCGTTCTATCAAGCGTAGTCATAAACTGCGTCTCATATACATTGGAAGCAATTATAGGTTTATGTACATCACAGCCAAAATCTCTCACCAAAATACCAGCCAATAAAACCGCATTACTGCTCGTTATGCGAGAATCCTCCATCAAATTAAAAAAGGCGGCATTTGCAGCTAATTCAAATTTATTCTGAGGCCAAGATAACATAGTTGTTTTTATAACTTGCACAATATCTGTTCTAGCTTGGACAGATCTGTCTACTCTGTCTCGTAAAGTATCATAAAGCAATCTTCCCATAATAAGAAAACTGTGTGGGGATGATTCCTTCTCTTCCAAGGCTCGCTCAAAAGTTTCCTTGAGTCGTAGTTGCTCATCAGGTGAAAAAGATGATCCAATAACAACCCCTGATGCAGCACCATTACCCTGTGCATCACCAACTGGTTGTACGGGAGGTACTAGCTGAGCTGGTTGCACTCCTAACGCAACAACCGGCGGAGCAGGCGGCTCCATAAACCGTTTTCCGCGAACATGAGCAGCTACTGCCGCAAGCGCCATAAAGGCCGCGGCGCTCCCAAGCCCTATTCCCCATTTTGCAGAAGCACTCAACCCCACCCGTTTGCGCGAGGCCTTATCAATCAACTGCATAATCGAAGCCTGTATATCTTCTTCAAGCGGCACCAGAGCAAGTTCTTTTTTAAACTGTAAACACTTCTGCTTAAAGTTTTTTGGTGGCCTGCCTCCTTTAAGAGCCATCCAGTCAATCAGGTTATGGAGCTTGTAGGCAATATGGCCATATTCTGTGCCAGATGCTTCCAGCTCTTCAAAAACCTTGAAAGCTAAATTTTGTAGCTGCGTATCTTTTGCAAGCACTGATCCAGGCATACATGCATACTGCTCAGTGGTAGGCGAAGCTGACACGAATTGTGATACGACGCAAAGGCTTAAAAAGACTCCGGTCATTACTCTATTCATACACCACTCCAATTTTTATATACGGGGGAAACCTTAAGAACCTAAGGGGTTAGCAAGCGGAACGCCTACTGGAAACTGTTGAACCGGGCCGTATGGAGCGTTAGGGAGATCCTGTGGCTGAGCACCCGTCGGAACCTCCACATAATCACTAGCTTGCAAACCAAATACTGTAGCTTGTGGTGCCGCATTCGGCGAAGCCGAAGGCCCATTGCCAAGCCCACCCGAGCTGCCAGCAAAAGGATTCAGTTGATATGCTTGCTCTCCCCCTTGTCCTAATGGAGTGCCCATTCCACCAGAAGGGCCTTCACCAAAGCTCGAGTGAGTGCTGCCCTTCTTATAAGGATCCATGCCACCACCATAACCTGCTTCTTTGTTTTTTCGCATCTTGGCCACCACCATTGCACTTAAACAGGCAACAACTACAGCGGCCGTTAAACTGCCAAACACCGCCGCTTCAGTAGCATGCCGCTGTTTCTTTTTTCCCAACCGATCAATCAAAGATGCTACCAACTGTTTTTGCTCATCAGTCAGCCATTCAGTCTGCCGTACCGTCTTTTTTAGTGTGCTCAATCGCTTATGAAAATGCCTTGGCGCCTTGCCTTTCTTAAGTCCGGCCCAATCAGCAAGCGCATGCAATTCTCTTACCATCTCGGCAGCGCCCTGCAGCTCAGAGAGATCAGCAAGAGTGCGATTATACAAACCAGACAATGTTGCATCTTTTGCTAGCCGCGATCCTTTTTCCGATACTACGCCGTAGTCATCAAGTGATGGCATAGTCCCCATGGATGCAGACACGCCGCATACCGCCCCTAAAAATAAACCTAAAAAATATAGTGTATACCTGTTCATATGCTCCCCTTACTTAAAAACCTTTGTTTTATTATAAACAACCAGAGTTCAAAAGTACCAGAGAAAATACATTATGCAAGAATTAATTACGTAGAAAGCATAGTTTAAAACTTATACGTCACCCGTAATTGTCCACCACTCACCATCTGAGTTCCCAGGCTGTCGTGATGCCATTCACCTTTCTCATCAACCCGCCTGGTATTACTGTTCGGGCACCCTTGAATATCGGTATACAGCGCACCTGGAAGGAAAATACCGCCACGCAGGTCAAACTGAAGACTCTTATACGGCCGCCAGCTCAAAACCATATTAAGCTCAAGACCCAAGTGCTTACTTGCAAACTCATCAGTTGCTGAGCCAGAAAAATGAAGCTCGTTGTCCTGAATATATTTGTATATTGAGTTCTCTTTGTTCGGTCGTGAATTATTAGCAAACTCACGGTCTTTATGGGTATTCCAGCTATGAGGAGCAGTTACTTCCCAAAATGAGAGTACGTTTCCTTCAAGCATTACTGTTCCACTCGCAAGAGGATACCACTGAGATCCAAACCCAATATACTGAAGATTTTGCATCGTCTTATAGTTATTATGGGCGTAGAGATCATTATCCGACATCTCCATTGGGCGTGGTAGCTTGCGCGGATACAGCATCACAAATGAGGTCACATACCGTCCCACATAGTTTGAATCACGCAGAGGCATGAAATTCTTTGTGTGCTTATCTTTTTCATCAGTGGTAAACGGATACTCATCCCCACCAATATACCCAATCGCTCCTGAAAAATTCATACGCTTTGAAGGCATGGTATACCGAAGGTCACACAGCGCCATAAGGCCCATATTAGTAACCGTATATCCTTCTCTAAACCGACGCTGCGCGCCAAACGGAAGGTTTGCATTATATAATCGTCCATTTGGTGTAGATCCGGTAATATCAGCAATAGTATCAAAATAGGTTACCCCTGTTTTAAATTGATACTGGCTATACAGAGAACCATTGGTAAATGCGCCATCAGGTGTATGTTTTTGACTGATATATTTTTCACCAGCAATATGCGTGTCTGTTTTTTCTGGAGCAGCTTTGCGGATCATACCACCTTGCTCAGCAGGGGTTCGGTACGCATTAATATGCTTCATTTCATCTGAAACATAATATGCTCGATACGGCAAATACTCTTCTGCTGTCGTTTCCGGATTTACAAAACCCAATGAAATATGACTTTGATATTTTACCGGTTGCCCAATTTGCTTATCAAGACGACCTGCTGTTGCAGACGTTGAAGGCTCACCATCAACAAACGCCGTGGCTGTTTGGGTATAATACGCATCATCAACGACTAAATGATTGCGGTCAATCGGATACATGTATTGTTTGCCATACTGCGCAGCACACTCAAAATTTACGCTCCAATTACCTGCCGTATATTCGGTCATACAACCAATAGTTCCTTGGCGCATACCTGAGTCTGCAGCAAGCTCTACTTTTAATTCAGGAGCAGATAGAAACACTGCATACGGCTCAATATACACTTTCTTGCTTTCACCCGGCATGCTCAAGTTATAGCCAAGACGTGCTGCAAAAATATCAGTGTCATTGTTTTGCCCACGCTCAATAGTACGGGGGTCTGCTGTTTCATCGCGGTCAAGCCGCTTTGCTTTTACTTCTTCACGTGTCCAGTTAGGACCATGCGATCGCTTACGCCATTTTGAGTAATACAGTTCAAGCGTCCCTCGCTCGCCAACCCCGATAGAGAGAAGTAAGCCTGTTGGTTTTTGTGGCGCATTGCCCAGATCGCCTCGACGCTCAAAACCAAATGCCTCTACCCCGCCTTCAAAATAATCTCCCAAGCTTACCCCGCGACCAACGATAAAAGGAAATGATCCCACTTGCAGCGAAAGAGGATAATTAATGCCTTTCAAGAACGCATCAAAATGAACTTTAACCCATCCTTCTTCTAAAAACAGCAAGGGCACCACCCCTCGATGAGTATGAGAATCTATTTCAGCTTTTTTCAAAAAGTTGGTGCCATGAAAATAAACTTTTTCAGATAATATCGGAGTATAGATGTAAGGATCATCCCAAATAGAAAATGCAGTCAGCCTCATAAACATTTGCGCTGCAGGCTTACCAAACGTACGCCGACCGTACTGTGAAGTAAAATCAAGATTCAATTTGCTCCGTACAAATCCATACCGATCATTATAATCATCACGCAGGGTAAGCGGACGATCAAACAACTGTCCTTCTTGCCGCACACGACCGCTGAGTAAAAAATCCACATCATCCATACTCAATCCAAGAGCATTAGTTACTGCATCAGATCCTGCCTTTGCGGAAAATAATTCCGGCCTTAAGATAGGAAATTGATCTTCAGCTGATGCACCAAAACTATTGGTATACCACACCGATGTTTGCGGATTATGAAGAACCGGAGTAACAGACAATAGGCTACTTGCCGCACTAAACATGGCAGAAATAATATATCTTTTTTTCATAACTCACTCCTTAGAAGAAATACGTCAAACGCACCATGCCACCAAAAGGCACTGTATGCCCTAAACTTTCAAGATGCACATCACCATCAGCATCTAAGCGGATTGCATATGCGTTTGGTGTACCATCAATGTCTCTATATAATTTGCCAGGCACAAACGTTGCAAATAATGCGCGCAACTCAATGCTAGGAATAGGCCGCCATGTCACTACCGTATTAAATTCAAGACCCAATTGCTGGCTTGCACGCTTGGTGGTTTGATACCCGGAAAAATGCAAATCTTCTTGTAATTTAGACCATATACCATTGAGCACCGTGCTCCCAAAATCACGCGCACCCTTCTTATCCCATATAAAAGGAGGAACATCTTCCCAGAAATACAACAGGTTGCTCTCAATGGTTAACTCAGAGCGATTGACAAGCGGACGTATAACGGCAGCCAAACCAAAATATTCTAAGTTCGTACTGCTTTCAAAATTATTTTGCGCATACAACAGTCGCTCAGAAAACGTACTTGGCCGTGCAATTTTGCGAGCCGCAAGTACCGCATACGACTTCACACTATGTCCTTCATAATTGGCATCACGCAGCGGAATAAAACCATTATATCTTTTATTCACTTCAGTATTGCATGGATCATCATCACCACTGATATACCCCACAGCTCCTGCAAACGTAAGTTTTTGAGACGGGAATGTATACGAAACATCCAGCAGTGCCACTGCTCCGTGTAAATCAAGAGAGTCATAACTTTCAAGAAGAATAATTTTATAGTCTGCTTCTTGAACTCTTAAT
>JBAXGS010000007.1:0-16372 GCA_037139275.1 bacterium
GGTTGAGGGATAGGAAGGCTTGCTGCTGGCGGGGTGATTGAAGGGGTCGGTGTTACAGGAGGAGTGATGGCTGTGGGGGAAGTTGTTGCCGCACTTTTTGGAGTATGGTCCGTCTCTGTTTTTGAAGTTCCAAGGTCGTAGGTTTTTGTCAGATTGGTCAGATCTGTTGGTGTAGCAAGTGTGCTGCTGCCTGCTGCTTGTGGGTTTGTTGCAAGGGAGCTTTGTATAGTTTGTGAATAACTTTCAAGTGCGCTGATTGCAGTTTTGCAGTCAGAGGTGTGTTTGTCTGGATCGCTAAATGGGGTTGCGCTCAGAACAGTAATCAAAGGTTGTTTGATCATGCGATCACGCAGTGCGTCAAGATCTTTGGGTAGCCTTGTTTGCGCGGCAAGAGTAGGGTTGTTTTTTGTGGCAATTTCTTGGGACCGTCTTTTGAGGATGTCTAGAAGGTCGTACGCTTGGCGTAATTCTTGCGTAGTAGAGCTCAGAAGGCTTGTGGTGTCACCATACTCTTGCCTTGAAGCGTGTAACGTTTCATGGTGGCGAGCGCTTAAAGGAAGAACTTGAGGCAAGAGTACGGTGACTAAGAGTAGTAGCAGCTTGTGAGAGTTCATAAGTGATATCCTTATCGGTATATGTCCCTTTTAAAATTTCTATATGAATTGAGAATATCAAAAATGAGTGTACATAAGTCAAGTGTTTTTGTTTTTAAATCATATGTTTTTCTTGAATGTTGTGATACTATGCGCCGCTCTTGGTGCTTATCATTGAAAGGATTTGTATGCGAAACTTTGTGCGTTCATTGCCGGCACAACTGATGTGTGCTATCGCGGTAGCGTTTGTGTTAAATATGTTTGTGTGTAATACCACTGTTGGTGTTTTCTTTACGGTTAGCTCCTTAATAAAAGAGGTGCTTGAGTTCTTTCTTCCTTACATTGTCTTCTTTTTTGTTGCCAGTGGCGTCGCTTCATTCGCACGTAATTCTCTTGTTATGGTCCTCCTCCTCGTATCATTGGTTACGGTTTCCAACGCGTTAACGGGGCTGTATGCCTATGGAGTGGGGGTGTCGCTTATGAATTGGTTTACGCCAGTTACTGAAAGTGTAATGCTCACGAATGTAACATCAATCATAGCACCATTCTTTTCGCTACATATGCCGTCGTTCCTGCGTGCTGACTATGCGATGCTTGCAGCCGTTGTGGTGGGCTGCTTGGTGCCGTTTTTCCCCATGGTGCCGTTTTCACGTATGATTGTTGAGGGAAAAACATTTTTTGAACGTGGATTGTCGCAGTTTTTTATTCCTTTGCTGCCACTGTATGTATTGGGTTTCTTTTTAAAAATGATGCGCGAATTGCCGGTCAGTCAGCTGTGTGGTGTATATGGAGTGGTATTTGTTATGGCGGTGCTTTTGCAGATTGCCTGGTTGGTATTTGCGTATTCTGTCGCGCATGTGGGCCGCATAGGACAAGCGATTCCAGCCATGATGATAGCGGCGCCGAGCTACTTAACTGCGCTTGGTACTATGTCCAGTGTGGCTACGCTTCCCGTGAGTATTGCCTGTGCAGAGAAAAATACGGGCAATCGGTCGCTCGTTCAGTTTGCGATGCCTATTTTAGCCAATATTCATTTGATGGGTGATGCGGTATGTGTGCCGTTATTTGCGCTTGCAACCATGAAATTATTTTTTGGTGTGGTTCCTGCGCTTGGCGTCTATGTAGTGTTTTTGGGGTATCTGTGTTTGGCAATGCTTGCCGTGTCCGGTATTCCCGGAGGTGGCATTATTGTTATGTTGCCACTGCTTCAGTCATTGTTTGGGTTTACGCCTGAAATGCTCAGTATTATGACCGCATTGTATTTACTGCAAGATGGGTTTGGTACTGCGGCAAACGTGATGGGAGACGGGGCATTGGTTATAGCACTTGATCGCCTGAGTGGTATGTTTATAAAAAAGAAAAAGGGAGTTTATGGCGCAGCACGAAGCAGCAAATAAAATTGGAGTAATAGCCGCAACAATTATTGGTATTAATGCCATGATCGGAGCAGGAATTTTTGCAATGCCGGCAAAGCTTTCAGCGACCGTTGGTATGGCCAGTGTCTTTTCGTATATCATCGCAGCGGTTTTGGTTTTGAGTATAGTGTTTGCGCTGGGGCGCCTGGCTGTTCTGCATCCCGGTGATGCATGGGGCTATCGGTATCCCGCGTTGTGGGGCGGCCATGTAGTAGGGCTTATTTCTTCGTGTGCGTATGTGTTTGGTGTTATTGTTGCGATGGGCTTTTTAACTCAGCAGCTTGGTATTTGGGTGGGTGCCTGTATTGGATACGATTCATCACTAGTAGGGCAAGTGCTCCTTGCGCTCATTATTGCATTGGTCATGGCTGGCGCAGAAGTTTCTTCATGGGGTCAATATGTGATTGCGGCCTGTGTGCTGGTTCCTATGCTTGTTGCCAGCATTGTCTGCTGGACGCATGCACAGCCTTCATTGTGTACACCACTTGCTCCGTATGGCTATGGCGCCGTCATTAGCTCGCTGCCTACTATTATGTTTTCTTTGTTAGGGTTTGAGAGTATTGCATCGCTCTATCGTGTGGTTGCCCAGCCGCAGCGAAATGTGCCACGCGCTGCGCTCTATTCGGTACTTATTGTTGTTGCCATGTTTTCATTATTTATTACGGGCGCGCTGGCGGCAATTGATAGTCGATTGTTTGTGGGCGGTCTCTCGCAGCCATTTTCACAAGTTATTACCACAGCATTGCCAGGATACTGGTGGCTTGGTGGCCTTATTTGGGTGGGCGCATTCTTTGCTATTTTTGGCACACTCCATTCCATGGTGTGGTCGGTAGCAGAACTCTTTTTTGATGTACTTGGCAAAGTGCGTTCGTCGTGTATGGCTCGTATCATCGCATCACCTGCGGTGTCGCAGCGGTCGGTGGTATTGGCTGTTGGTATGCTTACTGGAGTATGCGCCATTACTTTGCAGGCTGATCTTATTATGAAGGTAACGGCACTCTTCATTGTGACAACCTACTTTTTGTCTGTTGTGGCATTGCTTTTTGATCGTCGTACATGGCAGGAATGGAGCGCGGCAGGTATTGCGGTGAGTGCTACAGTGAGTGCAGGTTGGCTCTGTGTATTGAGCCTACAATCAATACTTACTGCTTCTTAGCGCACGCATCATTGACCCTGCTTTACTTGTAGTGCTATACACCAATCAGAATGCGTCGTAATTGGCGGACTATCTGGTTATAAGGAGGTACTAGTGAGTAAAGTATATTCAAAGATTCTTGCTGTTGTGGCATTGGCGTGCTGCGGAGCAGTGCTTGAATCGTCTGCGTCTGATGTGGTTTCGTTTCATGATCCTGCACCATTATATTCTGTGTATGGACAAGACAGAACGCCGATTACGGTAAGAAAAAGTCAATTAACGTTGTCATTACTTCCGTATTATCAATTTGCTAAGCACGCAAAAAATGAGAAGAATGAAAAAGTGCCACTCGGTGACCGTATGGGCATGATTAATATGCTTGGGCTTCTTATTAATGATGATGCTTCGCCGTATGCCGATGGACATAAGTTTGGCCAAGATGCTGATGACTCCGTTCTTCATAAGGCGTATTCTGCCTTTAAAACGTTTACTGATGACCATACGGGGGATAAGGTTTTTCTTGGCTCAACGTATGAGCCACTTGATGTAACTGATGCGCGGTATGGCTGGGGTAAATATCAAACAATAATGACGTATGCGCGTCTTGGGGTGCGCGGCTCGCTTGATTATTGTTTTTATAACGGAGTTGCTCTTGCTGTTCGTGGTGGCGTTGCTGAGTATTCAGTACGGCAGCCGTATTACTTGGCAAATCCACGACTTGATGGCGATGCGTATGTGAATGCAGCTGTTGGTACTACGGATACATCGTTTGTGTATTTTGCACAAACAAAATTGATGAACCAGGCACGGCAAAAAGAAGTGGGTACCGAGTTAGGGATTGATTTTACCGGCGCAAAAGGAACAGGGCTGGAAGATGTGAGTATTGAGCTTTCCTGGCGCAAAGGGTTTAGTATGAAAGATGCAGAAGGTGATCAGGTGCTGACGGTAACGCCGCTCATGGCACTTGCTGTTATGCTTCCTACATCGGAAAAGTCTAAAGTGGGTAAACTGTTTGATATAGCACTGGGTAACAATGGATTTTATGGTTTTACTGGCCAAGTTGAAGTGAGCTTTGATTTCCCTGGCATGCTGAAAGTTGGGTTTGGTGGTACCGGTACCTTGAGTACCGAAGATGCAATTGGTAAGCAGTTTGTGCCGACGTCTGAGTATCAGAATGGCATTTATCCTTGGCAAACAACTATTACCAAGCGGCCAGGTGCATTGTGGAAAGCGTATGCAACAATGCGAGCTCAAAACTTTATTGACTACTTAAGCTGCTATGTGACGTATATGTATGTGTCACATTATAAAGATTCTATTACCGTTACCGGGGCAAATAAGGCGCTCTTCTTGGGCGAAAAACTTGCCGAAGAGGGACGCTATAATGCACAGCTTATCCATTTGGGGTTTGAGTATGATATTACTCAGTCTCTCAAGTGTGGTCTGGCGATTCAATCGGTGTTTGCCGGCATGCGAATCTGGAAGACCACGACGATTGCAGGTTCATTAAGTTTTGTATTCTAGGGACGATCGTTCGTTGCGCGCATAACGGCGCCAGCCTAGAGTGAGCGGATACCGCAATGCCAGCGTTTACACTCTTCACGTAGCTCTGGAAGCAGTGCTGGATTACGGGCTCTGTCAATAAATTTTTTCACTTCAGCGTTTTGCGCCCAGGGAAGAAATTTATAGTTAAATGCCGGCACTTGTGTGGGATCGGCATCGAATGCTATCAGAAGTTCAAGCATGTGAATATTTTTGGCATTTGCTGCGCAGAGGAGGGGGGTGTTAATACAAGCAGCTTCTCTGCCAGGTGCTTGTGCGCGATATTCTCTGTTCATTTCTTGAGCTCCATAGAGTTTGTAGTTATCTGTTGTGAGCGGGCCAAAATCTTCGTTGCCATCGCTATCACTGTCATCATCGCTGCCATTGTCATCGGTTGCGTTGATAATTGGTGTAAGCGCTGCAAAAATACTGAGTAGTAATATTATAGGTTGCATGAGTGTTCCTTTGCGAAAATCTCTTAAAAAATCGGGTTATTTCTGTTGCTAAACGCTGAACTCTATTTTTGCCGAATGTGGAGTGAGTATACTTAAAACAGTAGTTTATCGCAAAACATAGGTTCTTGAGTATGCAGAGCAGAATTCAGAAGTCAGTATTTTCCCTGTGGATTGCTCTGTCTTACTTTTGTTTGAGTGCAGAAGAAGCTTCTGCATCTGCGAGAATAGAGACTGATCTGATTATGAAAGTGGGACAGGATCTTGGATATACAAAAAGTCTTGGCGACCATTATGGATCTGAGCTTTTATCATTCCGCAAAACGTTTCTGACGGCTGATGGAAAAGATGACGCCGTTTTGAGTAAGAAAGTTATGCATGATTTGGTCAAACGACTGCGAGCAAAAGTAACTACGCTTACCGCGGATGTTCGAACGCTATTCAATCAGCTTGTTGCATTTCGAAAAGAGCATCATCTTCAGTCGGTTATTAATATTCAGGAACTCCAGAGAAAAAGTATTGCCTTAAGCAAAAAATGGGACAGTGATGATGCGGGTGAAGAGTACGCTGTATCTTTGGAGAATAGTAATAGCGTGAGTATGCAGTCAAAACAAACGCGGTGGTGGCATGCATGGGGCGATATGTTGCGAGATGTGACAGGAGTTAATTTTTTTATGAATATGTTTAAAACAAACTACGCTCGTCGTGATGCACTCAAGGCAGCATTAAATACGGTATATGATGGCATGGTGAGGGCTCGGATTGGTGCAACCGGCAATCATGCTTTGATTGGGCTTGTTATAGAAAAAATGAATAAAGCTACTGATCCGGCAATTGTGGATGCGATTAATGAATTTAAAAATAGATTGCAACGCATATCACATTCAATAGCAAGAGAACGCTCGATAAAAGAAGCGAATGATTCGATTTTTGATGAATATACAACGAGTAAGCAAGGCGAGGTTATTATGCTTTTAAAAATTGCACTTGATTTTTTTGAATCTGTTCGAGGTTTTAATAAAACATTGGAAACATTTTGGTTTGAAGTCAAGCGCGCATTAACGCAAGATGATGTAGGTCTTGACACTAAGGGGGCATAACAATACGCCGAGAAATAGGTTCATGTGTGTGTTGTATGCCAGGGAATAATAATAAGGGCAAAAGAAGGGTCAAAGTATGAACTACAAAAGATTAATAACTGGTTTAGTTTCAGTAGCAATAAGTTATTCTTTATCATCTGCTGTTGCAGTACAAGGAGGATTTCACGATCCGTATGTTTTTGGTCAATCGGCGTCGGTCACAGGGTCTAGTACTCAGGGGTCAGGATGGATGGATGCATCGCAGACTAGTAAGCCAGGATATACGTCTTTTGAATATGACCCTCAAGCCCCAACGTGGACGCGTGAGCAGCAGCCGACAAGTCAACCCGAAAGCCGCAAAGCACTGGTGATACATCAGGATGAAGACCCGAATGCTGCGTCTGGGGTCGTTAATAGCGATCAGCATGCACCGCAGCTCATGATTGAGCAGCCTCAACCAGTGGTTCAAGTAGCGCCGCAACGGCCAGCTGTTTTGCCTCAGATTGATCAGTCGAGGCGCCCAGAAAACCAATATGGATTGCGTGGTAATAAGCCAAAATTGCTCGAGTTGTCTAATCGTGCAATGAGGGACCGCTTTTTTTTAGAGGGTGGCTACGGTGCGAATGCTGAGCACTTGCCCATTATATCTCGACGCGGTATGCGAAATCATGTAAACAAGATACGTAGAGTGGTAAAGAGATTAAACCATGACTCAGGTGTGTTATCAAAAGAGCTTGATGCGTTTTGCCGCGCGAATGGTGTAAGTATATCTCGTGAAGACGTCTCTCGACATGTGCAGAATTTAAGTGATCAGTGGGAGAAGCAGCAAGATCGTTATAATGCTCCAGAAGCGTATCGCCGAACAGTGAGTTATTGGAGCACATGGTCTGATTTTTTATGGGATACTTTTAATCCATTTAAACTTCTGGGACTTTTAAGGAAAAATTATCGAAGAAAAGATCGTTTAGATAACGCGATGAAAGCTATTTATAATGACATCACTCAGATTCGTCGGAAATCTATGTATAATCACGTATATATAGGTTTGATTGTACAAAAGATGAATCAAACGAATAATCCGGAAGTGGTGCAGGCAATGGAGCGACTGAGTTCAATACGATACTCTCTCTCAAAAGAGTTGCAAATTAAGCAGACGCACGGTGCAATGATCAAGAATTATACAGATAGTTTTGAGCGCGAGGTTATCCCAATGCTTGAGGTAGCGCTTGATTTTTATACGGAGGTGTATACGTTTAATAGGGCTCTTAGTGATTTTTGGGCTTCTGTTCAACGTTCGTTAATACCGGACACTATCACACTGTAAACTTTATAGCGTATGACTTTATAGTCTTAGTGAGCAAGGGCTACCTGCTCACTAAGACTAACCGCTTTGTTTTCTAGCTTTTTGACAAACCAATCTTGATCACGTACACTCTCTTTCACATTGCATTTTGCATGTTTCTAAAACTGTTTTTCCTATATTTATATTCTCAATAAAAGGTAGTTGGTCAGATATGTCTAAACGATTTAACATAGAAGTTCAGTCAACAGGTAATATTGAACGAGCTTTGAGACAATTAAAGAAAAAAATTGAACGCGAAGGCGTTGTGCGCGATATGAAGCGCCAAGTGTACTTTGAAGCACCTACGCAAAAGCGTCGCAAACGCATGATGCGAGCGATCAAGAATAACATTATGCGTTTGGCAAGTGAGCAATTATAAGCCAGTGCTGGTACGTAAAATTAAGTTAGGTGCTGCGCTATGGTCATGAGTCGACGTGTTCAGGAAATGAGACGAAATCGTAAGAAATCGTTTTATCTTCGAGAACTATCTTCGTTGCTTTCTCGTCTTGTGTACGATGAGCCCCGTCTTTTGAATATGTATTTTACACGAATTGAGCTGTCTGAGGACGGAAGCGTGTGTTATGTATATTGTGCGTTTTTAAATGCTGAATCTGCTGAGCAGGGACAGACGTTATTTGAAGAAGCGCGTGAGCTGCTTGTTTTATACAAAGGTTCCATGCGGACTGCCCTTGCAGGTGCATTGTCTGCGCGGTACGTTCCGCAGTTGCGGTTTGTGTTTGACGAGAAAAAAGAAAAAGAGCAACGGATTAATGATTTACTTAATCATGTGGGCGCAGAGCTTGACCAGTATGATTCACGTAAGAGTGATGCAGTAGCCGCTGCTCATGATGACGAGAGTGATGAGACAAAAGAGTAAAAAATATATCTTATGAAGAAGGCGCTGAGAGGCGCCTTTTTTTGTTGGTCTGTCGGTAGTGAGGCAAGAATACGTTCATTTGGAGTAGTGAGAATGAGTGAATTAATGATAGTGGGCCTTCTTGGTCTTGTGTGGGGATCATTTTTGAATGTTGTGGGATATCGCTTGATGTCAGGAGACTCACTGCTCGGCGCCCGGTCTCGATGTCCTCGCTGTGCAGCAATAATTCGGTGGTATGATTTGTTCCCGGTAGTTTCATATTGCGCGCTGGGTGGTGTGGCCCGTTGCTGCCGCATTCCTATTTCATGGCTGTACCCGTTTATCGAGATATTTTCTGCGGTTGCTGCGCTTGCGCTCTGGCATGATGGTGTGATGTGGTCAGGGTATGGAAGCTTAGCAATGATAGGACGTATGGGTGCCTATGGCATTTTGCTGAGTGGGTTTATTGTTGCAACACGTACCGATCTTGAGGCACTGGTTGTGCCACGGATTGTGATTGCGGTGATGGGTGTTGCGGGTGGTCTTGCATCAGTGTGTGGTGTGTTGCCTGTCTCGGTGCTTGCCAGTTGTTTGGGTGCTGGGGTCGGCTATTTGAGCTTGTGGGGGTTGAATTATCTCTCACGTCGCATGGTTGGTCAGGATGGAATCGGTGAAGGCGATATGGAGCTTTTGGCGGTTGTGGGCATTTTCTGGGGTCTTGTAGGGGTGTGGGCCGTCGCGTTTATGAGCTCAGTGCTGGGAACGCTCTGCGCATTGGTGTATTTAGCCATGACCGGCAAGGGACGTCATACACGTATTCCATTTATTCCTTTTATGGCTGCATCGGTTGTGGCGTTTCTCTTTTTGCAAAACCACATTATTAATTGGCTGTGGTCGGTATAAGCGCTATATCTCCCGCGTGGTTGAGTTGCCATCGTTCCAGTGTTGTGTCATTTTTTAATACGGCGTAGATGGTGAACTGCTGGGGAGTCAGAGAGCTTCCGGCAAGGAGCGAGGCGGGAGTGTTCGTAGAACCGGTAAAATAAGAAATTCCTTCTTGGGGGGTATTGCTCGCTGCTCCGTATGTGTAGGTATTTTGGGTGGTGTTTGGATTAGCTGTGTATCCTTTTGGTTGCCACTCAAGTTCTTTAAAATTTGTTGCAAAATGACCGTGCTGTAGTTGATATGCCTGCTGCGCTGCGTAGAGCGTACTGAGGTTAAGCGTTACTTCGGTCTGACGTGTTTTTGTATAGAGCGCTTGGTAGCGCGGCATCATCATTTTTCCTAAGAAAATAATGATGGCAATCACAATGAGTAGTTCAAGAATGGTAAAACCGGAAAGTTTACGTGTGAGTAGGTGCATACAAAGCCCTTTCGTTTTGTGTTATGGATGGGTAGTGCTCGCTAGTATGTGAATTTTATATCGAGACTTGCTAGTTTTTATTGTGATTTTTTTACTCAGTGTGTCATACTGGAACTCATGGAAAGTAAGCTTTTTGTTAAGGATTTTGAGTATGAAAAAGGTGTTTCTCATTATGCTTTTGATGTTTGCAAGTAGAGCTCTTGTTGGTGTGGTGAGCCCTGATGTGCCTCAAAAAAATCTTGAACAGGTTCTATGGAATGGGTCAATGGTAGTCGGCATAGGTTTTTTGGTTAAGTGTAACAAATTGAGCGTTCAGATTCAAAAACTTAAAAAAAATCTGAATCAGGAACGTGATGTATTTGCCGCTTATCCCGAGTTGTTTACATTGTTTATTACACGTGCCTTACAGTTAATAGTGAGAACTCATGAGATGAACGCTTTGTGTTCATTGGGTATTGATGCATTGTCTCTTGAAGATCGTGGTCGTTTATATGATCTTGTGGTGAGCAGCGCACATGAGTTGACCGGTGCTTCGCGTAATGAATATCAATTTTTATATGGTCAGATGGTGAGTGACGTAAGAAAACAAGGTGCGCAGGTGAGTGGTCAGGGTTGCAAGATACGTTCAGAAATAAAGCGATTATGCAAAATTCAAAAGCGTTATTTCATGGCGGCATGTGCGATTGCGGGCATAGGTGGTGGGGTCGCTCTGCTCAGTTTTTTCATGAGAAGATTCAAGAGAGTAGCTCCAAATGAATATGAGAAGCGGTGTGTTGTGCAATATTGTCGACAACGCGTGGCCAGAAATTCGGACGAGCCTCTGTTGAGGCGTCTGAAGAATACAGCTGCTCTTTACTTTGTTCCTCCTGCATTGGGCAACGTCACGTTTGCGGACCTTGTTGTATATAATTTGTCTCATGGGCGTCCTGGCGGGGGGGCCACCCCAGGGTCGACGCATGATTTAGTTAAACAAAGATAAGAGGTGTAGTGTCGCGTGTATTATTAATTTCCGCACAGTGCCGTCACTTCCTCTACTAATTCAACAAGTGGCAAATCACTAGTTATTCCTGATGCATGAATGTGTCCTCCGCCTCCCAGTTGCTGGGCAATCGCGTTCACGTTTGTTTTCTTACTGCGTAGTGAGGCTTTACTTTTTCCCTGCCATTCGTAAAACAGAATGATGATATCGGTAGTCATGGTTTGTGACAGCATGGCGATCAGTCCATTGAGTGCTTCGTCCGGAAGGACATGCTGCGCAAGGAGCTCTTTGCTGCACACGACCCAGAGCGCTGTATTGCTGGCATTAGAGCATGCGCGCGTCAAGAGAGTTCCCCAGAGTTTTAGTACTTCAGGATTTGAATGAAGAATCATTTTTTGGCTGAGGGCGTGAATATTGGCTCCATGGTCAATGAGCCCGGCTGCATTGCGCAGCGCAGTAGCAGAGGTTCCTGATACCCGAAAATTAAGTGTGTCGCAGAGGACGCCAAAGAGAAGTTGATTTGCCATTTCCGGAGAAATGGGTTGGCCCCAGGCGGTGATCAGCTGGTATACCAGTTCGCAGCTGCTGGTAATTGAGGTATCAACGAACAGCACCGCTCCTTGCAGAGTATTGCCGTGATGGTGGTCGATAACAATAAGAGGAATAGTGAGAAACTCCTCTGGAAAATAAAGCCGAGCACGCATTGGGGTGTCGCAGCTGATAATGAGGTCAGGAATGAAGGTATGTCTGTTTTCTTGAAGGTTTTTAATGGTATACGGTAGAGAGTCTTTGCCCGCTCCTGGGTAGATAACTTCAGTTTTTTTCCCAAGGGAACTGAAAAGGAGAGAGAGGGCTGAGCAGGCGCCGAGGGCATCAGGGTCTGGTTTTTGGTGCGCAAGAAGTGTTATTTTTTGTGCGTTGGTGATGAGTTGCCATGCGGTGGCCGCTCGGGAAGAAAAGGATTCGTGCCGGTTCATAGATGCTTTCAGTTGAATGATCAGTATATGAAGGTCAGCATACTGATTTGTGGCGTCACTGCCAATAGAGTTGGCTCAAGAGGGGAGGGTGTATGAAAAATGTGTTAAGGGTTGTCTGTAATCAATGCGCTGCCTCCAAACAATGAATCTTCGCTGCTGATCGCCAAAATGACATTGTCTGGCTTTTGACACTGTCATAAATCTATAGTACAGTTATTCACACTTTGAATATTTCCTTCATCAATGAATTATTTTTTTTATAAGCAATAGCTTGCGTCAAAAGAGGTATAGCTATACAAATGAGGCAGTCGGGTCGCCCGAATGTCCTTTAAAGATAGGTAAGGAGTTAGTACATGAATAATAGTTCGACTCAGTCGGTAAAGACCGTCTTAATCCAGCCAGGTCAGGTATTGACCTACCATGAGGTTGTTGAGTACCTTGATTCTCTTCCGGCTCGTGAATGTAGCCCTCAAGCAGTTGAGCGTATGGCTCAATTGAATACCCTCTGCAATAATCTTCTGCACACGGTTAATACGGTTCTTGTCGGGGGAACCAATGGTAAAAGTTTGACCATGCATTTTTCTTCCAAGCTATTTATCGAAGAAAATGTTACTGCGTGCTTACTCTATTCCACTCATTTCTTAACGTACAATGAACGCATTGTATGCAATGGTGAGCAGATCTCTAATAAAGCATTTGCGGAAGTGATGAACAAAATTATTGCCATTGTGACTGCTGCTGGTAGTGCCGCAACAGCGCATGAGCTTGTTATGCTTGGAGGCTTTTTATATGCAGTTGAACAGCATGCAGAAGTGGTGCTTGTTGAAGTGGCATTGGGTGGCCGCCATGATGTCAGCGCAGTGTGCAGGCCCCGCATCACGGTAGTGACGCGTGTGGGTGATGACGCAACGCATACGCTCGGAAATGATCTTGATATGATTGCAAAAGAACTGATAACCGTTGCGCAATCAGGAGCATTATTTATTTCCGCAGAGCAGAGTAAAATTCGTCTGCAGCGTATGAAAACATGGGTTGAAGAGCGCGGTGGCGTGTGGGCAATGCCGATCAGAAAATTGGCGCCACTTCCCTATATGTATGAACAATTATATGGCCGTACTGCATCGCTTGGTGAGCGGATAACTCAGTTATATGTTGAAACGGTGCTTAAGCGCTTCTCTCCATTTTTACGAGGTAATTTGCTTGCTACGCAAGAGGGGCAGCGTGGGCGGCCAACACTTGAAGCAAAACGAAATGCTGAAGTGAATCCTATTAAGACCATGAAAAGTTTTTGGAAGAATCAGTTTTCTTTAATTCGGGGCCGGTTTGAAGTTCTTGATAAAGAAAAACCTATGGTGGTTTTGGATAACGCAAGTAACATTGATGCATTTATGAATGTGTTTCTGGGCGTTCGTTTGATGCACTATCAGCGTCCTGCTAAAGGTCTTGCCATGATTATGGGTGTGTCAGATTCTATTCATATTGAGTTGCTGTTAAAAGCGATTCGGTATGTGCTTAAAAAAGTTCCAGGGGAAGTTATATTTATTCCATTGCGGGATGCATTACTGCCGTCTCATGCTCCAGAAGAGTTGCTGCTGCGTGCGCGTGAGATGAATATTCGTGCGCGAGCTACGCAGTCATTGAGCCAAGCGCTACAGCTTGCAAAAGATGCGGTCGATACGCGTGAAGGGCTTGTGGTTGTTGCGGGAGCACCATCACTTGTTACAGAGTATTGGCAGCTGCGTGAGATGAAGAAACTGTAAAACGATAAGGAAAAGGGCCGGTGCTTATAAACACCGGCCCTTTTCCTTATCTGTAGATAATGTGTCTACAAGCTTGAGTGTTTACCCAGCGTTTCTGCTTTTCCTTGCATGATCAGCATTTCGCGATCAAGCTCTGAAAGATATTGTGACATCTCTTCTTGGTACTGTGCAGATTTTAATGCAAAGGCAAGACTTGCTTTGAGATATCCCAGTGGGTTGCCAATGTCATAGCGCGTGCCTTGAATCTTATACGCAAATACTTTTTCGCCAGAGAACAAGAGGTTTTGAATGCCATCAGTCAGTTGGATTTCTCCCGTTGATTGGGCATTCAATTCTTCAAGTGAGTCAAAAATAGCGGGCGATAATACATAGCGGCCTACAATTGCAAGATTGGACGGCGCTTGTGCGCTTGATGGTTTTTCAACCAGCTCTTTTACTTGAAAGAGATTTGGTGAAAATTGCTTTTTAATTGCAACAACTCCATACCGAGAAATATCTTTGCCAGATACTTCTTGTACCGCAACAACATTACATTTTTCTTGCTGTGCTATTTTAATGAGTTGCGCAATCCCTGGAGTTTGTCCGTGAATAATGTCATCCGGCAAAAGAATTGCACAATGCTCTTTTCCAATTGCATGGCGTGCTGTCCACACAGCATGGCCAAGACCCGCTGGTTCATGCTGATTAACGTAGGTGAAATCACTTGCATAAATTGATTTATGTAGAGATCCAAGTGCATGTTGGCTTGATTGCGGCATCGCTGCAAAATCGCGTTCTTGCATAGGGTCAAAATGTGATTGAATTAGGTTGCGATTTTTGCCGGTAACCATAACAAAGTTTTTGATACCGGATTTCACTCCTTCTTCGACTGCATACTGTAGTGCTGGTTTTTCTAAAATCGGCAACATTTCTTTTGGCACTGACCGTGATGCAGGCAAAAAACGTGAACCAATACCAGCAACTGGAATTATAGCTTTGGTGACCATTACCACTCTCATTCTCCTTCTTTTGAGTGCGCTGCTCACCTCACAATATGTGGGGTGGCAGGCTAGGTAAAATTATTCAAAAATTTTACCTTTCCATTACTTAGTGTGCGGATGTCTTTTATGCCATACCGCAGCATTGCAAGGCGTGTAAGCCCAAAACCGAATGCAAATCCTGAATACTGGAGTGGATCGATGCCCGCTTCTTTTAGCACGTTAGGGTGAATCATGCCTCCTGGAAAAACCTCAATCCATCGTGTTTTTTTACACGTTGAACAGCCGGTTTTACAGAATGGGCATTGCATATCAATTTCTACGCCTGGTTCCACAAAAGGGAAAAATCCAGGACGTGTTCGAATAGCAAGTGAATCAGAGCCAAAAAGTGCTCGTAAAAATTCCTTGATCACGCCAAACAGATTGGCGAGTGTCACGTTTTTATCAATAAGAATTCCTTCGCATTGGAAAAATGTGTGATCATGGCTTGCATCAACCGCTTCGTGTCGAAACACGCGACCAGTACAGATACCGGCAAGCGGTAGTTTTTTTTCTTTCATGGCACGCATTTGAACAGTGGATGTGTGTGTGCGCATAAGCATGCCTGGTACATTTAACCAAAATGTATCATACATATCACGTGCAGGGTGATCACCAGGTATGTTCAGTGCGGTAAAATTGTGATAGTCGGTCTCAACTTCCGGACCATCGAGCAATTCAAACCCCATAGAAAGAAAAATATTTTGTACTTCAGTAATGAAATGAGTGTACGGATGCAGACTTCCTTCGAGCTGTCCGGGCACAGAGGCAGTAACGTCAAATGAGCGATCAGTGTGCTCTTGTTGAGCAGCCAATAATTCTTTTTTTGCTTTGACGTCAGATTCGCAGGTTTTTTTTAATGTATTGAGGAGGGGGCCACAGATTCGTTTTTCATCAAGGCTACTGGTGCCAAGACATTCAAAAAGTTCTTGCACACAGCCTTTTTTCCCCAGAAATGCGATACGAATTTCTTCAAGCTGCTGATGACTGTTGACATTGGCCAACGCCTGTTGCCACAGTATTAGTTGTTCAGCTATGCGCTCGTGTAATGTGCTCATGTCACGGTACCCAGTTATATACATAATGCTATAGAAGGGCCCTATCATAGCAGGAATGGTACTTTTTGCCAGAATAAATTATGCGCATGCTCGGGGGTAGTGGGGGACGGTATGAAATTGAGTTTTTTGGCCAACAGTTTGTGCGTAATTTTTGTGTGTGTTAGCGGTTTTCTCTCTGCTGCCAAGTGGCTGGCTAAGCCAGTGAAAGACATTCCATGGTCATCTCTTTGTGTCATTACAAGTAATGGCGAGTCATGTCTGAAAAAAAAAGGTGGACGGAGTAATTGTCCAAGAGAGGAACTTTGTGATGTCGGATTGTTTTGTGTGTTGCGGCTTATTCAAGATCCAATAAGATGGAGCCAAGAGGTACCAGAATTTTCATGTTCGTATCAGACGTTGTTGTCAGCGGTTCGCGTTGCATTAAACAAGAAGACAGGCCCTAAACAAAGAGTAGAGCTTGCAGAGACAACGAAATTGATTGAGCGGTTTCTTGCGATAGTAGTTTTTGATTCTAATCATGAATTAATTCGTCAATTGGAGCCTATCCCTGCCGGGTCTCGACAAGATACTATTGATGCATTGTGGGAGCATCTGCGGCCTAAGAAAACTGTTTCTGCAGATGGGGTTGAATCATTGGATCATCTTCTAACTGCTGATTCGTATAAGCCCTTGACAGAACATGCAGCCGCATTAGCTGCGGCTGCACCCTCTGGCGCGCCGGTGCCTGCCCTGCCAGGAGTTGGAGTTGGCGGAGCTACGCACGTGTTACCTCCTGGCCAGCGGCCTTGAGCTACTGGTGGTGGTG